>NZ_JAQVGQ010000301.1 GCF_028696615.1 Immundisolibacter sp.
GACCACGCCCACCAGCAGTTCGCGCACGGTGGTGACGGCGCTCTTGCCGATGCTGCCGGCGGCCTCGATGGCGCCCTCGGCGGCGCTCTTGGCGACGTCGAGCACGTTGCCGCCGATTTCGCCGGCCCCTTCGAGCGTGCCGTCCACGGCGCGCCGCGCCACCACGCCGACATCGGCGCCGACCGCGGCGGCGCCCTGCACGGCGGCCTTGACGGTGGCTTCGGCGGCGCGGATCACGTCGCCGCCGACGTCGGCCACGCCCAGCACCACGCCCTTGGCGACGCTTTTGGCGCTCAGCGTGAGGCCGGCGCCGACTTCTTCGGTGGCCGAGATGGCGCCGCGCATCACATCGCGCGCCACCGTCACCGTCTCGCCGGCCACATCACCGGCGGCGCGCACGGTGTTGGCCACGGTGCTGCGCACCAGGCTGACGATTTCGGCCTCGATTTCGTTGATGCCCTTCAGGCTGCTGACGATGCCGTTCTTGACCGCCTGGCCGCTGCCGCCGACGCGTTCGCCTGGACCCGGCGCGGGGGTGGTGGTGTCCTGCTCGTTCATGGTCGATCTCCTTGGAAATTCGGGATGCAATTGGCGTGTGTGCGGGGGCGATGCAAGCGTCTTTCGGGCGATTGCTGGCGTGGTGTTTCCTCGGTGTGCGGGTGGTGTCAGGAGCTGCCCTTGCCGCCGCGCAGCAGCTGCAGGGCATACCAGGTGAGCGTGATGGCCGGCGCCGCCACCTGGCCGCGCCAGCCCTGCACGGCGGCGCCGGCCAGCAGCGTCAGCGCCAGCAGGCCGCCGCCGGCGGTGCCGGGTTCGGCCAGCCGGCCGAGCGCGCGCAGCGGCGCCGGCAGCTCGGGGCTGTCTTGCGCGCTGGGCGGCGCGACGACGGTGAACAGTCCGTGCTGTGCGGCGCGCCGCAGCAGGGCGGCCGTGTCGGTCGGCGCGTGCAGCAACAGCAGCACGCTGCCGGTGCGGGGGTCCACCTGCACGGCGCGCACGGCAGGTTCCGCGGCGAGGTGGCTGCGCACGGTTTCGAAGTAGTCCGCCTGACCGCGCCGGCTGGCCACGCGCAGGCGCAGGCGGCCCGGGCTGGCGTGCTCGATCAGTGCCAACGCGGTCACGGCGCCGGCGTGTCGGTGTTGCTGGCGGCGGCCACGGTGACGGTTTCGGCCACGCCGGCCGCCGCGGCCTGCTTTTGCGCCAGCTCGGCCTTGGCTTCGGCCACCAGGTCGTCGAAGGCTTCACCGAGTTCCGCGACCGCCTCGCGGGTTTTCTCGTACACGATGATTCCGGACTTCAGCGCGGTGCGCGCCAACGGCCGGGTCACGCCGGCCAGCAGCGGTAGCACCATCGGTGCCAGCAAGGCCGCGCCGGCGGCGATTGCCGCGGCGGTGACGGTGTTGTTTCGGAACAGGTCTTCGATCTTCATGGTGCTGGTTTCCAGATGAGCTGCCGGTGATCACCCACTACCACCGCACCTGGTCACGGTCGGTGTCTCGCATGACAAAACCGTGACAGCCTGGCGGCGCTGGGGTCACGCATTCGCAGCGAGGCCACGGGCTCACAGGGTGGCCAGGAAGCGGTCCAGCCGGGCGCCGTCGAGGCCCGGGAACAGCGCGGTCAGGGCGTCGATCAGGGCCTCCCTGGCCGGCGCGGCGTTCAGCGCATCGGCGGTGAACTCGATCAGGACGCTGCCGGTCAGCGGGCGCAGTTCGAGGTGCAGCACGCCCGGGACGCCGGCCAGGCGGTCCTTGAGGCGGGTGGCGAAGGAGGCATCGGTTTTGATGCGCGCCACGCGCAGGCGCAGCCGGCCGGGGGCGTAGTGGGCGATGTCGATGCCGGCACGGCGCAGCAGCTCGCGCACGGCGATCAGTTCGGCGGTAGAGGGCATGACTGGGTCCATGCAGACGACGCCGGACGAGTATGGGACGCCACGGCGGCGACTGTGTGACAGCCCGGTGGCGGTGTCATGCCGGCGCGTCGAGCGGCTGGCACTGCTTTTGCAATTTCGAACGCAGGTTCGAAAGTGCGCTTTTGCGCACCTGCCCGTGTATCCTGCGCGCGCCATTGCCCACACGAGGTCGCCATTCATGCCGAAAGCCGGCAGCAAACCGACGTCCGTGCGCCGTTTCCGCAAGCTGCTGGTGGCCAACCGCGGCGAGATCGCCATCCGCGTGTTTCGCGCCTGCACCGAGCTCGGCATCCGCACGGTGGCGATCTATTCCGAGCAGGACCGCCTGCACCTGCACCGTTACAAGGCGGACGAGGCCTACCTGGTGGGCGTCGGCAAGGATCCGGTGCGGGCGTATCTGGACTACGACGAGATCATCGAGCTGGCGCGCACGCGCGAGGTGGACGCCATCCACCCGGGCTACGGCTTTCTGTCCGAGAACGCCGAGTTCGCCCGCGCCTGCGAGGCGGCCGGCATCGTCTTCATCGGTCCCTCGGCGGACGTCATCGAGGCGATGGGCGACAAGGTCTACGCGCGCGAGGTGGCCATCCGCGCCGGCGTGCCGGTGATTCCGGGCACCGACGGCGCCATCGAGACGCTGGACGAGGCGATGGCCTTCGCCGCGGAGCACGGCTACCCGCTGATCGTGAAGGCGGCTATGGGCGGCGGCGGGCGCGGCATGAGCATCGTGCGCGACGAGGCGGCGCTGCGCGACGCGCTGGCGCGCTCGAAGGCCGAGGCCGCGGCGGCATTCGGCAGCGCCAAGGTGTTCATCGAACGCTATCTGGAG
>NZ_JAQVGQ010000302.1 GCF_028696615.1 Immundisolibacter sp.
CACAGCATGTCCACGTGCGCGCCGCCATCGCCCAAACCAATGCGGATGCGCGGGTCGGTCAGCATGCGGGCGAGGTTGGCGTCGTCCGAGTTCGCCACCGCCACCCGAAAGCGCGTGTTCACGTCGTCCGCGATGGCAAGATCCAGGAACGTGTCGCACGGGTCCGCGCCACGTTCGGCGGCAATGTCCGCCACCGTGCGCCCGAGCAGCGGCTGCAGGTCCGGGTTGTCGGCCGACAGCAGCTCGAAGTGGTTCCAGTCACGCACGATGGAGCGACCGGCGGCCATGTCCTCGCGGAAGGTGCGGCGGAAGCCCGCATCGGCATAAAGCGCCTTCTGCACCTCCACCGGCTGGTTGAAGGCCGCCTTCCAGGCCGGCAGCGGCGCGAACATGAACGGATTGCGCACGTCCGCCTCGGCCATGAAAGGCCGCACCACGGTCTGCGGGTAGCAGCCCTTGGCCGTGAGGTGCCCGGCCCGCTCCACGGCCGCGAACGCGCTGCCGGGGTGGGAGTTGAGGTCGAGCAGCGTCAGCCACGTCACCGGCCGGCCGCTTTGCTCGCACAGCAGCTCCAGCAGCGCCACGTCGTCGTCCTGCAGGTGCGCCAGCTTCTTGGTGACGGCAATCTCGATGCCGCCGCGCCCGCTCCGGCCGACGGTGCGCGCCAGGGCGGCGAACTCGTCGTTGCTGGTCAGGCGGCTCGCCAGCGGGGTGCCGTTGTAGCCCACGTGGTTCGGCTGCTGGGACGAGCTGAAGCCGAGCGCGCCGGCGTCGAGCGCCTCGCCGAGCAGCCCGCACAGCGTGTCGATCTCGGCCGCCGTGGCGGCGCGTTCGCTCGCCGCGCTGCCGAGCGCGTAAGTGCGCAGCGGCGACAGCGGCACCAGAAAGCCGAGATTGATGGCGCAGCCGCGCGCGAGCGTCGCGCCCATAAACTCGCCGAACGACTCCCAATGCCAGGCGATGCCCGCCTCCAGCACCTCGCGCGACATGGCCTCTACGTTGATCAGATCCCACAGCGCGCGCTCGCGCGTGTCCGGCCGGCACGGCGCGAGGCCCACGCCGCAGTTGCCGATCACTGCCGTGGTGATGCCGTGCCAGGCGGTTGGCGTGACCAGCGGGTCCCACGACAGCTGCGCGTCGTAATGCGTGTGCGGGTCGATGAAGCCCGGCGCCACCACGCGGCCGCTGGCGTCGATGATCTCGGCCGCCTCCCCGTCCACGGCGCCGATCTTCACGATGCGCCCGTCCTTAACCGCCACGTCGGCCCGGTAACCGGCACCGCCCGTGCCGTCCACCACCGTACCGCCGCGGATGAGCAGGTCGTAAGCCATGCGTGTACTCCTTCCTCGTGGCCATCCGTGGCGATCGTGTCCCGGCCATCGGGCCGTGGGCCTTGTGCTGCGGCGATGCTAGCACCGCCGAAACGATCGTTCGGTCGTGACGCGCTGGACCCGCACCCTGCGCCCGCCGACAATGCCGGCAGTCAGTCCACACCCCGAGGAGATCCGCCCATGCTGTCCATGAAAGCCGTGGTCGTGCGCGACCAGCACCAGTTCGCCGTCGAGACCGTCAACCTCGACCCGCCCAAGGCCGGCGAAGTGCTGGTGCGCATGAAGGCCTGCGGTGTGTGCCACTCGGACATCTCCATCATCAACGGCACCATCCCGCAGCCCTTCCCGGCCGTCATCGGCCACGAGGGTGCCGGCATCGTCGAGCAGATCGGCGAGGGCGTGCACACCGTCAAACCCGGCGATCACGTGGTGCTGTCGTTCGTGCCGCGCTGCGGCGAATGCTTTCACTGCCTGCACGGCCAGCCCTTCCTGTGCACCGTGAGCCCGCCGGACGGCACTCTGTTCGATGGCACCACGCGCATCCACCAGAACGGCCAGCGTCTGTACACCATGTCCTTCCTCGGCAACATGGCCGAGTACGCCGTGGTGCCGGAAGCGTGCGTGGTGGCCGTGGACAAGAGCGTGCCGTTCCAGGCCGCCGCATTGGTCGGCTGCGGCGTCACCACCGGCGTCGGCGCCGTCATCAATACGGCGCAGGTGGAGCCCGGCAGCACCGTGGCCGTGTTCGGCTGCGGCGGGGTGGGCCTTTCCGTGGTGCAGGGCGCGCGCATCGCCGGCGCGCGCATGGTGATTGCGGTGGACCTTTCGGCCGAGAAGCTGGAAATGGCCAAGAGCTTCGGCGCCACCCACACCGTCGCCCCCGGCACGGATGCCGCCAAGGAAATCATGGCGCTCACCGGCGGCATCGGCGCCGACTACGCCTTCGAGGTCGTCGGCCTCGGCAAGCTGGTGGAAGCCGCCTTCAAGGCCACGCGCCGCGGCGGCACCACCGTCGTCGTCGGCGTCGGCAGCAAGGACGACCGCTACTCCTTCAACAGCCTGATCCTGCCGTTCACCGCCAAGACCATCAAAGGCTCCATGTACGGCAGCGCCAACTTCAAGGTGGACTTCCCGATGCTGCTCGACCTCTACAAAGCCGGCAAACTCGACCTCGACCACATGGTGACCCGCACCTATACCATTGATGAGGCCGGGCAGGCATTTGCGGATCTGGAAGCCGGGCGGAATGCTCGGGGGGTGATTTTGTTTGGGTAGGGATTCTGTTCAAAACCCACACCCCGTCCGAAAATACGCCCAACCTGACCTGCGGGAGCCGAGGGCATGAAGCAGCAGCCATTGGACATTGACCTGACCTGCCGGCGGACGCGCAAGCGGGTGTTTC
>NZ_JAQVGQ010000303.1 GCF_028696615.1 Immundisolibacter sp.
AGGTACCTCGACGATCCCAAGTTCCCCGGCATCGGTTGGCGCTCGCTGGAGCCTTTCCGGGACAACTGGCAGATCTTCAAGTAATCACATCCCTGTGGCCGAATTCCCGCTCGATCGCCCGCGCCAAGGCCGGCAAGGCGCCTTGCACGCCTGCCGCGAGATCGAACCGGCGCTTCAGATCCACCCGCCGCACCAGCACGGCGATCGGAATCTCCTGGCCGCGCTGCAGGCGCTTGACGCCGCTGCGCTCGCGCTCGGCACGCTTGAAGCGGCCAAGCTGCGCGGCGTTCTCCCGGAGGTTCTCGGCCATCAGCAGCACGCGGCCGTCCTTCTCGACGAAGAAGGCGTTGCCCGAGCGCATCAGGCCGTCGATCACGGCCTTGAAACGCTTGGGGCCGATGCGGGTGGGCAGCAGCGGGATCAGCATCCGGCCCGCCACCGTGCCGCCGTGCGTGTGGATGCCGAGCCAGGGGATTCGGCTTCCCACCCACAGGGCGGGCAGGCGATCGGGTTTCTTGTCGAACACCTTGGCTTGCAGCGAGGCGAAGAAGCTCGCGCGCCGCACCTGGAAGGCGCTGCGCATCTGGGCGCGGGCGGCCTCGCGCACCTCGCGGCCGCCTACAGCCATCCCCTTAGCCACCGCCGCGTGGATCGCCCGCCGGCGTTCGGCGCTCCAGGCCGAGAGCCGCCTCGGATCGAGCAGTCCCTCGGTGGTGAGCGTCAGTTTCATGGCCGCACGTCCTCCCACAACTCGCGCTGCAGCCGCTCGATGGCCGCCCGGTCGCCCTGGGCCGCCACTGCGTGCAAGGCCAGCCGCAAGGCGTTCTGCCGGCGCTCCTGTCGCTCGTGGGCGGCCAGCAAGCCGCGCACTTGCGTGAGCGTGTAGCCCATCACCTCGGCGGGGCGGTGACCGCAGGCGACGAGCCGGGCGACGGCATCGTCCCAGCCGAGAGGATCGGCGCCAGCCGCTCGCCCACCTGCGCGATGCTCGGCGCCACCTGCCGCACGAAAAAATCCGCGTTCACCTCGAACACGGCGGCGGCCAGGGTGACGGCCTCGTCGAGCGCCAGCCCCTCGATCCAGGCACGCTCGCGCCGGGTGGCGAGCGCGAGCAGATCCAGCACCGCCTCGCCGTGCCGGGCCAGCAGCGCGAGCCAATCCGGCTCGGCCGAGAGATCGGCGGCGATGGGCCGCACCGCGGCGAGGATCCGCGGCAACTCGCCCAGCCGGATCGGCGTGAGTTCCACCGCGGTGCCCGCCACCGTGACCACCTGGGGCACGGGCGGGAAGGTCTGGAAGTCGGTATTGCTATCGGTCATCGCCATCCCCTTACAAGAGCACCAGGCGGCCGAACTGGCCGAGCTCGCCGTCGGTGGGTTTGGAGAGGTCCGCCAGCACCTGGCCGGAGAGTTCGAACTTCAGCAGTTCGTCGGTGATGATCGAAAGCTCCTTGGCCGGGTTGATCGCCACGCGATAGAGGTCGATCACCACCTCGCGGTTGGCGTCGGCGGTGTTCAGGCCCTCGAAGCGGATCCAGCGCTCGGGCAGCGGCCGGGTGAACATCGCCGTGCTCTGCGCGGCACCAAAGGCGTAATCGACGGTGAAGGGCTCGACATAGGGGCCGCCGGTCGTGGCGTCGAGGATCAGCACCGAGCCGTGCTTGGCATGCACCTGGACCTGCGTCGCCGGCAGGGGCTTGGGCGGGCTGTCGGAATCCTGGATCTGCACCGCCGAGACGTTCTGGTGTGCGAGCGGATAGAGGTGGCCCGCGGTCACCGGGTTGGGCAGCGCCTCGCCGGTGACCGTGCCCGGTGCCACCGTGGTCGAGTGGCCGTAGAGGGCGAGCGCGAGGTTGCCGCTGCTGAGCTCCTCCAGCGTGCAGGCGAACTCGCCCTTCTTGGTCTTGATGAGCTGCAGGTCGGTGAGGCGCTGGCCGGACTGCGCCTCCTGGTGTTCCAGCGTCTCCACCGACAGCGACACCTTCAGTTCCGGCACGTTGCCGACGAAGGTGAGGCCGGCGGGGTTGCCGGCCGCATCGCGCGCGCCGATGTAGACGCGCCCTTGTCCGGAGAAGTAGGCCATGGTCAGTCTCCCGTGGGGGTGGGCGTGGACGGGGCCGCGGCGGCGGGACCGTCACGGCGCGAGGGTTTGAGGGATGCGGCCGGCGCCGGGGAGTCCGGCGTGACGAGCCGGGCCGCGCCCTGGGCGATCAGCCAGCGGGCGCTGGCCTCGGGCAGGTCCAGCCGCGCGCCGGCGCTCAAGCGCCGACCGGCGTGGGTGTGGGCTTGGAGCAGTTCGATGTGCATTGGATGGGTCATCCCGTGGTCGTGAGGTCGGTCAGCGTGGTGCGGTAGCGGATCTCGTAGCGCGCCGGCAGCGTCACCGTGCCGGCATCGAGGTCGTCGGCGTCCCAGTCGGCGTCGAGCTCGCGCACCGCGAGCGCCAGGCCGCCCAGGTTCGGGTCCGCGAGCACGGCGGCGTGGGCGGCGACGATCAGCCGGTCGGCCGCGTCGAAGGCGTCCGCGCCGCGCGCGAGCGCGACCAGGCGCACGGTGAGCGCCCGGTCCACCAGCCGGTTGGCATGCGCGGTGAGGGCGTCGCCCTCGACGAAGACGAGCAGTGCCGGGCCGGCCTCGCGGGGCAGCGGTGTGGCCGGCTGGCGCAGCACGGGCGCCGGGGCCAGGGCCGCCCTGAGCCGATCGATCAGGATGCGCAGCAGGCGCTCGCGCACCG
>NZ_JAQVGQ010000304.1 GCF_028696615.1 Immundisolibacter sp.
AGCGTCGTTCGTGCGTTTCGTTCCAAAGGCATGCTTGTACTCCCTGGTTTGCTCAGCATGACCCCCTGATGGCGCTGGTGGTTCAGCAATCACCATGCCATTTACCATGCGAGCTTCTATTCCAAGGCCCGGCCAGCCCCACCGCGAGTGGCCATTGCACGCCTGTTCACCCGACTGGTGCGCCGCTCGACGCGACCTGCCCCAAGTTGGCGCGGGATCAGTGCGCCGCCAGCGCGCCTTCGTGCTCGATGAAGGCGATCACCTCGGCGAGCCCGGCGCCGGTCTTGAGGCATGTAAAGACGAACGGCCGCTCGCCGCGCATGCGCCGCGCGTCACGGTCCATCACCTCCAACGAGGCACCGACGTGCGGCGCGAGGTCGGTCTTGTTAATGATCAGCAGATCGGACCGCGTGATGCCCGGCCCGCCCTTGCGCGGGATCTTGTCGCCGGCCGCCACATCGATTACGTACAGCGTCAGATCCGACAGCTCCGGACTAAACGTGGCGGCCAGGTTGTCGCCGCCCGATTCCACGAACACCAAGTCCAGCGGCGCGAAACGCCGCGCCAGCTCCGCCACGGCGGCGAGGTTCAGCGAAGCGTCCTCGCGGATTGCCGTGTGTGGACAGCCGCCGGTCTCGACACCGACGATGCGCTCCGGCGCCAGGGCCCCGGCACGGGTGAGGAACTCGGCGTCCTCTCGCGTATAAATGTCGTTGGTGACCACGGCGATGGCGTAGCGCTCGCGAAGAGCCCGGCACAGCGCCTCCGTGAGCGCCGTCTTGCCCGAACCGACCGGCCCACCGATGCCGACCCGAAGCGGCCCCGCCGAACTGTCATGCGCCATTGCGATCGTCTCCTCAAGACCTGAACAGCCGGCTGTATTGCGTCTCGTGCCAGCAACTGGCGATCGACAGCGCCGGTGCCGCGCCGGCGATATCGGCATCGGGCAACGCCAGCCCCCGCGTCACCGCCGCGGGTATCACCGGCGCCAGCGCATGCAGCGTGCGCTGCGCCGCCGCGTGTCCGAGTGGCACGGCGCGCACCGCGGCGCTCACCTGCGCCTCCAGCCACGCCCACACCCAGGCCCGCGCCGCGGGCTCGATGTCGATGCCAAAGTGCGCCACCGCCAACGCGTAGAGCGCGAGCGCCGTGCGCTGCGGACAGTCCGCCCAATCGGCTGCAGCGGGCACGCCAAGATCGCTCAGCAACGCCGCCCAGGCACAGGCCAGAGCGCGCTCCTGGGCGCGCAACTCGGCCGTGTCGCGCATCGCGAGCAGCCGGCCGGACCAGCGCAACGCAGCGGCCTGATCGCCCATCGAAAAGGCGGCAACCAGTCGTTGCAACACGGGTATCTCGAGCGTTGCGACCGTGTGGCGCAACTGGCCGCCGATCCACGCTTCGGCCCGGTCGGCATGACCGACCCAGCCCGCCTCGACCGCGCTCTCCAAGCCCTGCGAGTACGCAAACGCGCCGACCGGCAGCGCCGCGCTGGTGAGCTGGCGCAGGCGCAGCTCGGCAAGCGCGTCAGTCGTGGCCGTGGCCATGCCCATGTCCTGACGCGTAGGCGCCCGCTTCTGGTTCAAACGGCGCCTGCTCGACCATCACCGTCAGCCCCAGCCCGCGCAGCATGTCGTCCAGCACGTGGTCGTGCAGGTAACGCAACCAACCGGCACCGATCTCGATCGCCACGTGCCGGTTACCCAGGTGATAGGCCGTCCGCAGCAACAGGGCGCCGTGCTCGGTGTGCGCGGTAGACACCGTCTCTGGCGCCGCCAGAATGCGCAGCCGGCGACCGCTGTCGCTCGCCAGCACGTCGCCATTTCGCAATACCGTGCCGCGCGGCAGCACCAGCATCAACGCCGCACCATTGGCTAGCGTCACCCGCTGGCGACTGCGCGTGCGCCGCTCCCAGGCGAGCGACACCTGCGTATCCACCTCGCCTGCTGCTGCGACATCGAGCCGGTCGAACGTTTCCATGGCGGAACAAAAGCAAATCGCGGGCCAGTTCGCGCGGTGTTACGGAAGGGAGCAAGCCGCGACTTGGCGCCTCGAGCGCCCGCGCCGTCACCGCGTGCCGCCGCCCTTAGCAGGCCGTTGAAAAAGGGCTGTACTGCCCTTTTTCAACTCGTCGCGCCCGGCGCATGTCCGGGCCAAATCAAATATCTGCGTATTTGATTTGCGCGCGAGGCATCCTTGCCTCGCGATCACAGGCCGTTTTTCAACGGCCTGTTAAAACAGGAAATACCGCTGCGCCAGCGGCAGCACCTTGGCCGGCTCGCAGGTGAGCAGCACGCCATCCGCGCGCACTTCGTAGGTCTGCGAGTCCACTTCCATCACCGGTGCGTAGTCATTGAGCACCATGTCGGCCTTGCCGATGCTGCGCGTGCCTTTCACCGCCACTGCGCGGCGTTTCAGGCCGAGCTTCTCGGGCACGCCGGCAGCGAGCGCGGCCTGCGAGACAAACGTGAGGCAGCTGCTGGCAATCGCCCCGCCGAGCGCGCCGAACATCGGCCGGTAGTGCACTGGCTGGGGCGTCGGAATGGAGGCGTTGGGATCGCCCATGGGCGCGGCGGCGATGGCGCCGCCTTTCAAAATCAGCGCCGGTTTGACGCCAAAGAACGCCGGCCGCCACAGCACGATGTCGGCGAGCTTGCCGGCTTCGAGCGAGCCCACCTCGTGCGCGATGCCGTGGCTGATGGCGGGGTTGATGGTGTATTTCGCCACGTAGCGCCG
>NZ_JAQVGQ010000305.1 GCF_028696615.1 Immundisolibacter sp.
CGAGCCTTTGAGCTGAAATGCGCCGAGCCCCGGGCGGCACGCCGCGAACCAATCGCCGCCCGCTCGCGACATCCCGCTACCCAGCGCCGGCACGTTCTGGTATAAAAGCCGGCCATTTTGCCGGCGTTGCGGCCGGCCACGGTCTGCGGAGAGTTCCATGTCCAGGGTTTGCGAGGTCACCGGCAAGGGGCCGATGACCGGTAACAACGTGTCCCACGCCAACAACAAGACGCGCCGGCGCTTCCTGCCGAACCTGCAGCGCCACCGCTTCTGGGTGGCGGGCGAGAACCGCTACGTCACGCTGCGCCTGTCGCGTCAGGGCATGCGCATCATCGACAAGAAGGGCATCGAGGCGGTACTGGCCGAGATGCGCGGCCGCGGCGTCAAGGTGTAAGGAGCCGATTCCATGCGCGAGAAGATCAAGCTGGTGTCCACCGCCGGGACCGGGCACTACTACACGACCATGAAGAACAAGCGCAACACGCCGGACAAGATCGAACTGCGCAAGTTCGATCCCAAGGCGCGTGCCTACGTGACTTACAAAGAAGCCAAGATCAAGTAAGCCGTCGCGGCCTGACGGTCGAGCCATGACCGCCGAAGTCCTCGTCGAAGTCGAACGCGTCAGCCGCAGCTTCGGCCACCGGCAGGTGCTGCGGGACGTCAGTTTCAGCGTGATCAAGGGTGAGGTGCTGGGCTTTCTGGGCCCCAACGGCGCCGGCAAGACCACCACCATGCGCATCCTCACCGGCACGCTCGCACCGAGTGCCGGGCGGGTGCGGGTCGGCGGCATCGACATGCTCGAACACCCCACGCGCGCCAAGGCGCAGCTGGGCTACCTGCCGGAAACGCCGCCGCTGAACCGCGACCTCACGGTCGACGAATACCTCGATTTCTGCGCCCGCCTGCGCCGCCTGCCCGGCCGGCAGGTGCGCCAGGCGCGCGAGCGGGCCAAGGCGCGCTGCGGCCTCGAGGACGTCGGCCGGCGCCTGATCGGCAACGTTTCCAAGGGCTACCAGCAGCGCGTCGGCATCGCGCAGGCCATCATCCACAACCCGCCGGTGGTGATCCTGGACGAGCCCACGGTGGGCCTGGACCCGATCCAGATCCAGGAAATCCGCGCCCTGATCCGCGACTTGGGACAGGCCCACAGCGTGATCCTGTCCACGCACATCCTGTCCGAAGTGCAGGCCATCTGCAGCCACGTACAGATCATCCGCCAGGGCGAGCTGGTGCTGAAAGCCAGCATCGACGAGCTGGCCACGCACCTGACGGGCGCGCATCTGGAAGTCGCCCTGCGCCGCCCGCCGGATGACGCGCAGCTTGCCGCCATCCCCGGCGTGGCCGCCGCGCACGCGCAGGGCGAGGGCCGCTGGCTGATCAGCTTCGAGGCCGGCGCCGATCCCACCGATGCCCTGGTGCGTGCCGCCGTGGCCGGCGACTGGGGGCTTTACGAACTCACCCGCCCGCGCCTGTCGCTGGAAGAGGTGTTCCTGGAACTGGCCGGCGATGCGCCGGCCGACACCGTGGCGCAAGCGGCATGAGGAGCGTGCTGGCGATCACCGGGCGCGAGCTGCGCGTGCTGTTCGCGTCGCCCTCGGCCTGGGCCATGCTGGCCGTGGTGCAGGCCATCCTGGGTTATCTGTTCCTGACCCAGCTCGACATGTTCATGCAGCTGCGCTCGCAGCTGATGGCCATGCCGGACCCGCCGGGACTGACCGAAATCGTCGCCCCGTCGCTGTTCGGCAGCGCCGGCATCGTGCTGCTGATGGTGGTGCCGCTCGTCACCATGCGCAGCTTCGCCGAGGAGCGGCGCAACCAGACGCTCCCGCTGCTGCTGTCGGCGCCGGTGTCGATGACCGGGATCGTGCTCGGCAAGTACCTGGCGCTGCTCGGTTTTCTGACGCTGGTGACGTTGCTGACGGCGCTCATGCCGGCGAGCCTGCTGCTCGGCGCCCAGCTCGATCTGGGCCTGCTCGCCGCCGGCGTGCTCGGCCTGTGGCTGCTGCTCGGCAGCTTCGCCGCGCTGGGGCTTTTCATCTCCACGCTCACCTCGCACCCGATGACGGCAGCGGTGAGCACCTTCGGCCTGCTGCTGCTGCTGTGGATCCTCGACTGGGCGGGCGGCGCGGCCGGCGAAGGCAGCGGCCCGCTGCTGCGCGAGCTGTCGATGCTGAACCGCTACCAGCCGCTGCTCAAGGGCGTGTTCTCCACCGCCGACGTGGCGTATTTCGTGCTGTTCATCGTGCTGTTCCTGGGGCTCAGCATCCGGCGCCTGGATGCCGAGCGCCTGGCGGGCTGAGCGCATGGCAGGCCCGCTTTCCAGCCGTTTTGCGCTGCGCCTGCAGGGCACGCTGGCGCTGCTGCTGTTCATCGCCGTGATCGGCCTGCTGGGCTATTTGGCCCACCGTTACGACCACCGCTTCGACTGGACCGCCAACGGCCGCAATTCGCTGTCCGAGGCCAGCCGGCAGGTGCTCGAAAAACTGCCGGGGCCGGTCACCGCAACGGCCTTCGTGCGCCCGAACCCGCAGCTGCGCGCCACGATCGACGAGCTGCTGCAGCGCTACGCCGCCGCATCGCCCAAGTTCAAGGTCACCTATGTCAACCCGGACCAGGCGCCGGCGCGCGTCAAGGAACTCGGTATCCGCGCCGACGGCACGGTGCTGCTGGAGCTCGGCGACCGGCGCGAGAAGCTCGAACAGCTCGACGAGCAGGCGCT
>NZ_JAQVGQ010000306.1 GCF_028696615.1 Immundisolibacter sp.
GGGTGTGGCGCAACTCGGCGGGGTCCGCTGCGTGGCGGTCCTGGCAGGCGGCGGCGAGCGCCGGCGACAGCGTGGCCGGCCAGCGGCGGGCGTGCGGCGAATAGCCGGGGCGGTTGGCGACGGCGATGTGCGCCAGGCCGAAGATCTCCTGCCATCGGTGCCAGGCCGGCAGGCCTTCGAAGGCGTCGGCACCGAGGATCAGCACCAGCGGACGCTGCGGACCGAGTTCGGCGCGCAGGCGTTCGAGCGTGAGCACGGTATAGCTCTTGCGTTCGCTGCGGACCTCGCCATCGTCGATCTCGAAGCCGGGATTGCCGGCCGCGGCGAGCCGCGCCATGGCCAGCCGGTCGTCGGCGGTGCTGCCGGGCTCGCCGCGGTGGGGCGGCTGGCCGGCGGGGATCAGGCGCACGCGCGCCAGCCCAAGTGCTTCGCGCGCCTCTTCGGCCAGCCGCAGGTGGCCGAGGTGGATCGGGTCGAAGGTGCCGCCGAGCAGGCCCAGCGGGCCGCTGCCGTCCGGCTGCTCAGTCGGGCGTGGCATCGTTGTCGGGCGGGGTCAGCACGCGCGCGGCGTTGCCCTCGGGCAGGCCGAACACGTCGCGGGCATTGGCGAAGAAGCTGGCGAACAGCACCGGGATCAGGATCAGCGGTACCGGGAAGGAAGCCAGTGTGGCGAGTGTCGGCGACACCAGGCCAAGGACGCCGATGACGAGGCCGGGGACGAAAGCGCCGAACAGCAGCAGCCCCACGGCGTAGGCCAGGAAGGGCCGCCAGTTGCGCAGGCAGGCGTAGAAGCTGAAGAACATCGCCTTGGGGGCGGGTATCTTCCACCACGCAGCCAGCATCGGCGCGAACCAGTAGGCCATCATCAGCGGGGTCGACAGCAGCAGCGCCACCAGCAGCGAGAAGCCGAGGTTGGAGTCGGCCGCGGCCTGTTCGTCGATCTCGCCGCTGCGCATTGCCTGCGCCAGCGTGCCGTCGTCGACCAGCCCGACCAGGAACAGCACGACAAGGGTGCCGATGAGGTAGATGCCGCCGATGGTGACGAGCGCCTGCAGGTTGGTGCGAAAGCCCGAGAACAGCACGTCGGGGCCGACCTTGCGGCCTGCGTCGATGGCGCGGCAGGCGTTGAGCACGCCGACCGACAGCGCCGGCATGATCAGCGAAGAGGCGAGCTGACCGATGAGCGGCACGATGCTGATCACGACCAGCGTGAGCAGGTAGCCGAAGGCAGCGAAGGTGAGCAGCGCCGGGTTGCGGCGCCACAGCTGCAGGCCTTCGCGCAGCCAGGCCCAGCCGCGCTGGGAGGGGAGTTGGTTTGCTTGCATGAGTGGGTCTTCAGGTCTGGGGCGGCACGTCGCCGGGGGGCGGTGCGGGGGGGGCGTCGGCTACGAGGGCGTCCGGCGACGGCAGGGCGGGCAGTGCCGGCGCGAAGGTCTCGCGCCAGGCCGCATACAGCGCGCCGGCGATCACCGGGATCAGCGCCAGCATGCCGAGTCCGGCAGGGATCATGGCCACCCACACCAGCACGTAGAGCAGGGTGGCGAGCACAAGGAAGGCGAGCAGGTTGTGCATGCAGGCACGCGCGGACAGCTTCATGGCGTCGAGCGGGGCGACGTCGTGCAGCATGACCAGCGCCGGGGCGAACCACAGCGCCATCATCAGCAGCGCCCACAGCACGGTGAACACGAGCACGCCGAGCATCATGCCGCCCGCCGCCACGCCCGCGCCGGGCACCGCGCCGACGACCATGCCGGTGAGCACTGCGCTGCCGCCGATGGCCGCGGCGATCAGCGCCGCCAGCAGCGCGCCGAGCAGGTGGAAGACGCCGACCAGCAGCAGGTTGCCGGCATGGCGGCGGATGCCCTCGAACAGGTGGTCCACGCGCAGCGCCTGGCCGCGGTCGAGCGCCTGCGCGCCGGCGAGCATGCCGCCGACCAGCACCGGCAGGGCGATGGGCGCCGCGGCCCAGCCGAGGAAGGGCAGGACACCGAGTGCGGCGAGGATCACGAACAGGATCAGCGCCTGGACGGCCCATACGCCGGGCGCCTTCAAGAACAGGCGCCAGCCGTCGGCGAGCCACTGCAGGGCGTGGCCGGGGACGACGTCGCCTGGGGCGGGCGGGGGCGGGTGACGCCGGTGCGTGTTCATAGCGGCAGGGGCGGCACGCCGGCGGCGCGCAGGCGCAGGATGTCGCGGTATTCGTCGGGGTCCTTCACCAGCACCATCTCGCCCGCGCGCGGCTGGTGGAAGTCGGCGGCGCGCGACAGCCAGAAGCGCAACGCGGCGGCGCGCAGCATGGCGGGCCAGGCGGCGCGCTCGGCGTCGGTGAAGGGGCGTTCGGCGTGATAGGCCTCGAGCAGGGCGGCGGTGCGCTGCGGATCGAGCGCTGCGTCGGGCTGGGCGCACCAGTCGTTGACGGTGACGGCGACGTCGAACAGCAGAGCGTCGTAGCCGGCGAAGTAGAAGTCGATGACGCCGCCGATGCGCGGCGTGCCATCGTCGTCGTCCCACAGCACGTTGTCGCGGAACAGATCGGCGTGGATGGCGCCGGCGGGTAGCGATTCGATGTCCACCCTGGCCTGGAAGGCGAGTTCGGCGTCGAGCAGGGCCTGTTCGTCGGCGGGCAGGAACGGCCGCACGACGGCGGCCGTGGCGCTGCGCCAGCCCGCGCCGCGCGGGTTCTCCTGGCGGCGGCCGTAGGACTGGCCGGCCAGGTGC
>NZ_JAQVGQ010000307.1 GCF_028696615.1 Immundisolibacter sp.
GACGTCGGCCATGTCGCCCAGCGACACCAGGTGCGAGAAGCCCACCCCGCGCGGCAGTGCCCAGTCGATGACCGACGTGATCACCGCCCCCGACTGCGCCACGAAGGCCAGCCGGCCGCGCCGCGGCGCCAGGTGCGCGAAGCTGGCG
Organism: Immundisolibacter sp.; assembly: GCF_028696615.1. Taxonomy (GTDB): domain Bacteria; phylum Pseudomonadota; class Gammaproteobacteria; order Immundisolibacterales; family Immundisolibacteraceae; genus Immundisolibacter. The sequence continues at coordinate 149 of NZ_JAQVGQ010000307.1, forward strand.
TTCAAGCCCTGCCCGGGCACCATGATGCCCACGCAGTTGGGGCCGACGATGCGCAGCAGATGCGGCTGCGCGGCCTCCAGCATGGCCTGCTGCAGGGCCGCGCCGTGGGCGTTGTCGCCCTCCTTGAAGCCGGCGGTGATGACCACCGCGGCGCGGGTGCCGCGGGCGCCGAGCTCGGCGATCAGCTGCGGCACCGTGTGCGGCGGGGTGGCGATCACTGCCAAATCCGGCGCCAGCGGCAGGCTGGCGACGTCCTTGTAGGCCAGCACGCCCTCCACCGCCACGTACTTGGGGTTGACCGGCATCACCGGCCCGCTGAAACCGGCCCCGAACAGATTGCGCGCCAGCACTGCCCCGACCGAACGCGGCCGGGTGCTGGCGCCGATCAACGCCACCGACTTGGGCTTGAACAGAGCGTCGAGGTTACGAATGGTCATCGGCTCGGCCACGGCAAGGACTGGCGGCGATGCTAGCGTAGGACCGGCCACGGGCGCATGTCAGCGGCGACGCCTCGACAGGCCGTTGAAAAAGGTTTTTCAACGGCCTGTCGAGGCAAGCCAGGGATGGCTTGCCCCCAAATCAAGCGCTTGACGCGCTTGATTTGGGGGAGGCTGGTTGCGGACATGCGCCGCGACGAGCCGAGTTGAAAAAGGGCAGGAAGCCCTTTTTCAACTGCCTGATAATGCCGGCCATGACCACCCGTCGATCACTCACGCCGGCAGCCACGCCCGGCGCTCCGCCCAGCCCGCCCGGCTGAACCATGCGCCTGCTGCTGGTGGAAGACTCGCCGCGTCTGCGCGACGCGTTGCAGGCCGCGCTCGCCGACGCCGGCTTCACGGTCGACGCCGCCGCCGACGGCGAAACCGCGCTGGCCTTTCTGGACGCCTACGACTACCCGCTGCTGCTGCTGGACCTCGGCCTGCCCAGGCTGGACGGCATGGCGGTGCTGGCGCACCTGCGCGGCGGGCACCAGCCGACCCGGGTGCTGGTGCTGTCGGCGCGCGACCAGCTCGCCGACCGCATCGCGGCGCTGGACGCCGGCGCCGACGATTATTTGGTGAAACCCTTCGCGCTGGACGAGCTGATCGCCCGCCTGCGCGCGCTGGCCCGCCGCTACCACGGCGAAACCACGCCGCACCTGGCCGCCGGCAACCTAGAACTCGACACCGTGCAGCGCATCGCCCGCTGCGCCGGCCGGCCGCTGGCGCTGTCGCCGCGCGAGTACGCGCTGCTCGAAGCGCTGCTGCGCGGTCGCGGCCGGGTGCTGCCGCGGGCGGTGCTGTTCGAGCAGGTCTACGGCGCCGACGCGCGCGCCTCGGACAAGGTGATCGAGGTGCTGCTGTCGGGTCTGCGCGGCAAGCTCGCCGCCGCCGGCTGGGACGGGCGCATCGAAAACCGGCGCGGTTTCGGCTATGCGCTGGCCTGAGCGCCTGCGCGCCGGGCGCTGGCGGCGCTCGCTGCGCGGCACGCTGGCGCTGCGCCTGGGCCTGACCGTGGCGCTCGCCATGGGCGGCCTGTTCGCGGTGGTCGATCACCTGGTCGACGCCGAGCTGTACCGGCGCTTCGACGCCAGCCTCGCCGCCCGCACCCAGGCGCTGGCCACCTATCTGGGCGCGCCGGGCACCGGCCCGCGGCCGCCCATCGAAACCCTGATGCCGCAGTTCCGTGTGCAGGGTCACACCGACTTCTACCAGGTCTGGGACGGCCACGGCGCGGTGCTGGCGCGCTCGGCCTCCAGCCGCGGGCGCGATCTCGAGCGCCCGGCGCAGGCCACGGCGGACGGCCATTACTACGACCTGCGCCTGCCGGACGGTCACCGCGGCCGCGCCCTGGCGCGCGTGCTGCCGCTGCCGGCCGACGACCCGCGCGGCGCCCTGCTGCTGGTGGTGGCCGAGGAGCGCGAGACACTCGACGCGCTCGAGCGGCGCGTGCACCGCATCCTGCTGCTGGGCAGCGCCGGCACGCTGCTGCTGGTGCTGATCCTCAGCGCCTGGTCGATCCGCCGCGCGCTGGCGCCGCTGGATGCCTTCGGCCGCGCGGTGGCCGAGCTGCCGCCGGACGGCAGCGCGCGGCCGCCGGCCGCCGGCGAGCTGCCGAGCGAGCTGGCACCGGTCACCGGCAAGCTGGCGGCGAGTCTGGAGCGCCTGCTGGCGGCGCTCGAGCGCGAACGGCGCTTCGCCCGCAGCCTGGCGCACGAGCTGCGCACGCCGCTGACCGAGGCGCGCCTGCTGGCCGAGCTGGCGCGCCGCCAGGCCCCGGTGGCTGACTTGGCGCCGCTCGAGGCGGCGCTCGCCGACATGGCCGGCATCGTCGACGGCCTGCTTTATCTGGCGCGCGTCGAGGCCGGCATCGAGCAGCCGCAGCCGGAGCCGCTCGACCTGGCCGACCTGCTCACGGCGCAGGTCGAGCGCTGCCGCGCCGCAGCCGCGGCACGTGGCCTCGCCTGGCAGCTGCAGGCCGAACCCTGCTGGGTGCTGACCGATGCGGCGCTGCTCGAACGCCTGCTGGCCATCCTGTTCGACAACGCCGTGCAGCACGCCCCGCCCGGCGACCGGCTGCTGGCG
>NZ_JAQVGQ010000308.1 GCF_028696615.1 Immundisolibacter sp.
ACTTCGCGAGTCAGGGCGTATGTGTAGTGGAATGGCCGGACAAAGCCGCCCCCTATCTGCCGCCGCCTGACCTCGAAATCCGGCTCGAAACCCATGATTCCGGGCGGTTTGTGGAGATCGATGGCAAGACGGATGCGGGGCGGACATGCGTGATCGAACTGGGGAAAGCATTGCGGGGCGCGGACCCGGCGTCCTGACGGAGCCGGAAGCTGTGCCTGCGCGCGGCATCGATCGTCGCCGCCTGCTCAAGTTCGCCGGCGCGACGCTGGCGCTGATGGTCAGCCCGGTGGGCCATGCGGCACCGGCCAGCCTGCTCGCGGTGCGCGTCTGGCCTTCGGCCGAATACACCCGCATTACGCTCGAAGGCTCGTCCACCCTGCGCTACAGCCACATGTTGGTGCCCGACCCCGACCGCCTGGTGGTCGACCTCGAGGGCATTCACCTCGACAGCGTGCTGCAGTCCCTGCCCTCGAAGGTCATGGAGTCCGACCCCTACATCCGCCTGATCCGCGCCGGCCAGAACCGGCCGGGGGTCGTGCGCGTGGTGGTCGAACTGAAGGCGCCGGTGAACCCGCAGGTGTTCACGCTCGCCCCCGTCGGCAACTACGGACACCGCCTCGTGCTCGACCTGCATTCGACCGAGGAACACGACCCGCTGCTGGCGCTGATCATGAAGGATTCGCCGATGGACGCCGCAGCGGGCGACACCGGCCAGGACAGCAGCCAGGCCAGCGTTGCCGACAGTCGGAATTCGCCGGCAGAACGCAACACGGCACGCCGTGCCGACCCGAACGTCAATCGCCTGTTCACCGTCGTGCTCGATCCGGGCCACGGCGGCGAAGACCCGGGCGCAGTCGGCGCGGCAGGCAGCTACGAGAAGAACGTCACGCTCTCCATCGCCCGCCGGCTCAAGCGCAAGATCGACGCCGAACCGAGCATGCGGGCCGTGCTCACGCGCGACGGCGACTATTTCGTGCCGCTGCAGCAGCGCGTCGCCCGCGCCCGCCGCGTCCGCGCCGATCTGTTCGTATCGATCCACGCCGACGCCTTCGTCAAACCCGAGGCCAATGGCAGCTCGGTCTATGTGCTGTCCGAGCGCGGCGCCTCGAGCACCGCGGCGCGCTGGTTGGCGCAGAAGGAGAACGATGCCGACCTCGTCGGCGGCGTCAACCTTGCCCGCCAGGACGGCCACATCGCCCGCACCCTGCTCGATCTGTCGCAGACCGCGACCATCAACGACAGCCTCAAGCTCGGCCGCGCCATGCTCGGCGAGATCGGCGGCATCAACCGTCTGCACAAGCAGGATGTCGAACAGGCCGGCTTCGCGGTCCTCAAGGCGCCGGACATCCCCTCGGTGCTGGTCGAGACCGCCTTCATCAGCAACCCGCAGGAAGAGCGCCGCCTGAACGACGAGGCCTATCAGGAAAAGATGGCCAACGCCCTGCTGCGCGGGATCAAGCGCTACTTCGAGGCCAACCCGCCGGCAGGCCCGACCCGGGTCGCCCAGCTCGGCTGAACACCGCACAGCCAGCAGCCCCGACTGCTTCCACGGCCTGAGGCAAGCCCGCACGGCCGTGCTTTGCCGCTATAATTGCGGCTTTTTTCAGGCGCTTATGCGGGTTTTTCGCGGGATTCCCGAGCGAGCCGACACCGCCGCGGTGCTGACCATCGGCAACTTCGATGGCGTCCACCTCGGCCATCAGGCGCTGCTCAAGCTGCTTACCGACAAGGCCCGTTCGCTCGGTCTGCCGGCGGTCGTGCTCACCTTCGAGCCGCATCCGCGCGAGTACTTCAGCCCGTCCGACGCCCCCGCCCGTCTCGCCTCACTGCGCGAAAAGCTGCTGTTGCTGGACGCCGCAGGCGTCGACCGCAGCTACGTCTGCCGCTTCGACGCCCGCTTTGCATCGCAGACGGCGCAGGCCTTCATCGAGGACACGCTCGTGCGCGGCCTGGGTGTCCGCCATCTTTTCGTCGGCGACGATTTCCGCTTCGGCGCGCGCCGCCAGGGCAACTTCAGCATGCTGCAGGCGGCCGGCGCACAACTCGGCTTTGGCGTCGAATCCATGCCGACGCTCAGCGTCCAGGGCGAGCGCGTATCGAGTTCCGCCGTACGCGACGCGCTCGGCGAAGATGACCTCACGCATGCCGCGCGCCTGCTCGGCCGCCCCTACAGCATTGCGGGGCGTGTCAGCCATGGCGACAAGATCGGCCGCCAGCTCGGATTTCCGACCGCAAACATCCAGATGAAACACCGTCGCCCGGCGCTCACCGGCGTCTATGCCGTAGGCGTCGAAGGACTGGCCGGTCAGCGCATCGCCGGCGTGGCGAACATCGGCGTTCGTCCCACGGCCACCTCGGCCGGACGCGCGCGACTGGAAGTTCACCTCTTCGACTGGTCCGGGAGCTGCTACGGTGCTCACATCCGTGTGCATTTCCTGCGCAAGCTGCGCGCCGAGCGCAAGTTCGACTCGCTGGACGCCTTGCGCGCGCAGATCGCCGTCGATGCCGACCTCGCGCGCAAGTGGTTTGCCGACCATCCCGACCGCCTTCAGGCCTTGACCGCCTGAGCCCCCCAGAACCCACAAGACCGACGTTTACGCCATGGCCGACTACCGCAAGACGCTCAACCTGCCCGACACGCCCTTCCCGATGCGCGGCGACCTGCCCAAGCGCGAGCCGAACTGGATCGCCGACTGGCAGC
>NZ_JAQVGQ010000069.1 GCF_028696615.1 Immundisolibacter sp.
GCCGGTGGTGCTGGGGAACGAAGGCGTGGGCGTGGTCGAGGCGCTCGGCGCGGGCGTCGGCACCGACTATGCCGGCGCGCCGCTGGCGGTGGGTGACCGCGTCTACTGGCAGCCGGTGGCGCCGTGTCACCGCTGCTACGACTGCACCGTGCTGGGCGATGTGTCCATGTGCGAGAACGCCTTTGCCGGCGTGTTTGGTGACGCCGGCGGGCCGACTGCAGCCAGCTACTGCGACTACGCCACGCTGCGCGCCGGGCTGCCGTTCTATCGCGTGCCGGACGACACGCCGTCGGACGCCGTGATCGCCCTCGGCTGCGCGCTGCCGACCATGCTGCAGGGTCTCGAGCGTGTGGGCGGTATCCGGCCTGGCATGAGCGTGGTGGTGCAGGGCTGCGGGCCGGTAGGCCTGGCGGCGACGCTGCTCGCGCACCTGTCCGGGGCGGCGCCGCTGATCGTCATCGGCGCGCCGGCGCGGCGTCTTGCCGTGGCGCGGCAATTCGGTGCCGCGCATACGCTCGACCTGCATGACATGGCCGATCCCGAGGCGCGCATTGCGCGGGTATGGCAACTCACCGGCGGCCGCGGTGCCGACGTGGTGATCGAGGCGGCCGGTGCCTTGCCGGCGTTCGGCGAGGGCCTGCAGCTGGCGGCCCGCGGTGGGCGCTATCTGGTCGTGGGTCTGTGGTCGGCGCCCGGCACGGTGCCGGTCGAGCCGCGCCTGATCAACAACCGTAACCTGCGCATCTTCGGCACCGCCCTGGCGCAGCCGCGACACCTGTATCAGGCGTTGCAGGTGGTGCAGGCGCAGCACCAGCAATTTCCGCTGGCCGAAATGGTCACTCACCGCTACCGCATCGAAGACAGCCAGCAGGCGCTGGAAGCGGTGGCGCGCCTGGAAACCGTCAAGGCGGTGATCACGCCGGCGGGGTGAATCGGCCGGGCCGATGCGGCACGCGATCACCCGAAACCCGAACGAACGATTGATAGTTTTTGAGTCTTCCGTATACTTCGGCTGATACACGCCAGGCGCAAGGAGGCGCAATCCATGACCACCGTTACCTTCGTCGAAACCGATGGCACGCGCCACGAGGTGCAGGCTCGCAATGGCCGTTCGCTGATGCAGGCGGCGGTACAAAACGCCGTGCCGGGGATCGATGCCGACTGCGGTGGCAAGTGCCTGTGCGCTACTTGCCACGTGATCTTGCCCGAGGAGTGGTATGCGCGCATCGGCGGTCCCAACCCGGACGAGAAGGTGATGCTGGACCCGACGCCAGAGCGCGCGCCGACCTCGCGCTTGTCGTGCCAGATCGTGGTCACCGAAGCCCTGGAGGGCTTGGTGGTGTACCTGCCCGCGTACCAGATGTAGCGGCAGGCCCTGTCGCACTCGCTCACGGAGGAGAGAGCCATGTTGGACACCGTCAAATCGCTGCGCATGCTGGACCAGGACCCGGCCAGTATTGACCTGGAGCAGATCGACGTCAGCCAGGCCGAGCTGTATGAGCACGACGCGCAGTGGGGCTTTTTCGAGCGCCTGCGCCGGGATGACCCGGTGCATTACTGCGCGCACAGCGAGTTCGGACCGTTTTGGTCGGTTACCAAGTTCGAGCACATCGCGCACGTCGAAAAAAATCACCAGATATTTTCGTCCGAGCCGACCATCACGCTCGCCGACCTGCCGGAAGAAATCCCCTTCCAGAGCTTCATCCAGATGGACCCGCCCAAGCACGACGAGCACCGCGCCGCCGTGCAGCCGGTGGTGGCGCCGGCCAATCTGGCCAAGCTCGAACCCATCATCCGCGAGCGCGCCGGCCGTATCCTGGATGAGCTGCCGGTGGGCGAGACGTTCAACTGGGTGGATCGGGTATCGATCGAACTGACCACCCAGATGCTGGCGACGCTGTTCGATTTTCCGTTCGAGCAGCGGCGCAAGCTGACGTTCTGGTCGGATGCCACCACCGGCGCGCCGGACATCAGCGGCGGCGATTTCATCACGCCGGATGAGCGCAACAAGGCGCTGGCCGAGTGCGGCGAGACCTTCACCCGCCTGTGGTACGAGCGCGTCAACGGCCCGCCGGGCAACGACCTCATCTCCATGCTGGCGCACTCCGAGCGCACGCGGAACATCATCGACTCGCCGATGGAGTATCTGGGCAACATCCTGTTGCTGATCGTGGGCGGCAACGACACCACGCGAAATTCCATTTCCGGTGGCGTGCTGGCGCTGAACCAGAACCCGGGCGAGTACGAAAAACTGCGCCAGAACCCCAAACTCATCCCGAACATGGTGTCCGAGATCATCCGCTGGCAGACGCCGATCCTGGCCATGCGCCGGCGCGCCAAGGAGGATACCGAGCTGTTCGGCAAGCCGATTCGTAAAAACGACAAGGTCGTCATGTGGTACATCTCGGGCAACCGCGATGACGAGGTCATCGACGACCCGATGAGCTTTCGGATCGATCGCGAAAACGCCCGTCACCACCTGTCGTTCGGCTTCGGCATCCACCGCTGCATGGGCAACCGTCTGGCCGAAATGCAGCTGCGCGTGGCCTGGGAGGAGATCATGAAGCGGTTTCGCATGGTGGAGGTGGTGGGTGCGCCGGTGCGTGTGAAATCAAACATCATCCGCGGCTACCGCGAACTGCCGGTGCGCGTGCATCCGTGGTAAGCCCGGCACGTGCGCGGGTGATGTGTATCCTGTAAGAGCGCGGTAACGGAAAACAGGGTATGCTGCGCGGCGTACGGTCGATGAAGCGGTGGTTCGCCCTGCTTTTCGGCGCGAGCACAAGCACCCTGTGGGGATTGCGGCTCGGGTGGCGCGTGGCGGCTGACCGCTACCGCGCCGTGAGCTGTCAAGGCCTGCAGACAGGGTTACCGGTGCCCGTTCGAGTTGTCATTGTTTGATGGTTTTTCGCTGAGTGTTCGTTTCGCAAGCGTTTGCGGGTTGTCGTTTGGGCAGCCGCATCCTTCCCCCCTTCGCCCGGTCCGGCGTCTGTCGGTCCGCGGTCGAACGGTTCGGTTCCGTCCACCGCGCGGGCGGATGTCATTCGCCTTCACCGCGCCCCGGGCTGAGTGCTCGTGGGCCTGGCGTGCGAGGCGGCGGTGTTCGCTCGTTCGGTTCTGACGCGGTGATGGATTCGCGCGCCTGTCGCGTGCTCGAAAACTGGCACCCGTCGGCTGCGCAAGCTCGCACCGTATTGCTGTCGCCCATTCCTGAACCGGCCGTGCCCATGCCGTTGGGTACCGGGCTGTTCCAGCCTTTTTCTGACAACAAGAAGAAAAAAGAACAAGAACAAGAGAAGACGAACCTGCGCAAGCCCGCCACGGGTGTCGCGTATGGGGATGTGTCGGCGAAGTCGCCGTCTTTCGATCGGCATTTGCCGACCCCGGCCTGGTCGCCGGAAATCCTTTGAAACCCTGGAGTGCTTGTCAATGCAAAAAAGCAAACTTTACGTCGGTAACTTTCCGTATTCCTGCACGGAAGATCAGCTGCGTGCCCTGTTTTCGGAATATGGTCAGATCACCGATCTGGCCATGATCATGGATCGCGATACCGGGCGGCCGAAGGGCTTTGCCTTCGTCACCTTTGCTTCCGCTCAGGCGGCCGAGAAGGCGCTGGAGCAGAACGGGCGTGACCTTGGCGGCCGTCCGCTGAAGGTCAACATGGCGCTGGAGCGCGACAACAACAGCCGTGGCCCCCGCCCCGGCGGTTTCGGTGGCGCCGGGCGCGGTCCGCGTTACTGACGCGAACGCGTTCGCTAGCAAAAAAGCCCGGCGCCGTCCGGGCTTTTTTGTGTCCGGCGAATGTTGCCCTGGGATATCGCTGATTATTCAGCGAGGCTCTTCGGGGCTGGATGTCCGCGTCGATAGCCACGAGGGCGCCGTTCAGCTGGCCGGCCACACGCCATCGAGCGCACCCGCGATCAGCGTGCCGACGCCAGCGTCGGTGAATACCTCCAGCAGCACGGCGTGCTCGACGCGGCCATCGATGATGTGCGCGGCGCCGACACCGCCCGCTACCGCATCGAGCGCGCAGCGCACCTTCGGCAGCATGCCGCCGTGGATGGTGCCATCGGCGATCAGCGCCTGCGCGGTGTCTGCATCCATTCGCGGGATGAGCTTGCCGCCGCCGTCCAGCACGCCGGCGGTGTTGGTCAGCAGCATCAGTTTTTCGGCCTTGAGCGCGATGGCGAGCTTGCCGGCCACGGTGTCGGCGTTGATGTTGTAGGTCGCGCCGTCGGCGCCGACGCCGACCGGCGCCACCACGGGGATGAAGTCCCGGCCGCTCAGCAGATCGATCAGCGCGGTGTCGATGGCCTCCACCTCGCCCACGTGACCCAGATCGATGATCTCGTCCGGCAGCGCCTCGTCGTCGGCTTCCCGGCGCAGGGTCAGTTTGCGCGCGCGCACGGTGGCGGCGTCCTTGCCGGTGATGCCGACCGCCTGGCCGCCGTGGCTGTTGATGCGGTTCACGATCTCCTTGTTGACCAGGCCGCCCAGCACCATCTCCACCACGTCCATGGTGGCGGCGTCGGTGACGCGCTGACCTTCGATGAAGCGGCTTTCGATGCCGAGCCGGCCGAGCAGCTCGCCGATCTGCGGCCCGCCGCCGTGCACCACCACCGGATTCATGCCGACCAGCTTCATCAGCACCACGTCGCGCGCAAAGCTGTGCTTGAGCTGGGCATCCACCATGGCATTGCCGCCGTACTTGACGACGATGGTCTTGCCGCGGAAACGGCGGATGTAGGGCAGGGCCTCGACCAGCACCACGGCGATGCGGTGGGCGGCGTCGATCGACAACGGCATGGCGGCTCTCCGGGTGACAGTTGGCCGAATTCTAGGCCGGCCGGCATCGCTTATCATGCGGCCCGATTCCCGCCGGATTGCGCCATGCCTGACCAAGCCCTGCTCGAAACCCCGCTGCATGCCCTGCACCTGGCCGCCGGTGCCCGCATGGCGCCATTCGCCGGCTACGACATGCCGCTGCATTACGGTTCGCAGCTCGACGAGCACCACGCGGTGCGCGCCGCGGCAGGCGTGTTCGACGTGTCGCACATGGCGCAGGCGGACGTCACCGGTCCGCAGGCGCAGGCGTATTTGCGGCACGTGCTGGCCGGTGATGTGGCGCGTCTTGCCGACGGGCAGGCGCTGTACGCGTGTCTGCTGAACGAGCGCGGCGGCATCATCGACGACCTGCTCGCCTACCGCCTGGCGGCAGACCGCTACCGGCTGGTGCTGAACGCGGCCCGTCGGCAGGCCGATCTCGACTGGCTGCGCGCGCAGCTGGCGGGTTTCGAGGTGGCGCTTCGCCCGCGTGAAGACCTCGCCATGTTGGCGGTGCAGGGGCCAAAGGCGCGCGCGCTGGCCGATGCCTGCCTGCCGCCGGCGCTGCGCGGCGCGGCGGCGGGGCTCGAGCGCTTCACCGCCGCCGGTGACGGCGACTGGCTGGTCGCCCGCACCGGCTACACCGGCGAGGACGGCTACGAAATCATGCTGCCGGCGGCGAAGGCCGTGGCGCTGTGGCAGGCGCTGCTGCGCGCCGGTGTGCGCCCGGCGGGCTTGGGCGCGCGCGACACGCTGCGCCTGGAAGCCGGTCTTTCGCTGTACGGGCACGAGATGGACGAGACGGTGACGCCGCTCGAGTGTGGCCTCGCCTGGACCGTGCATTTCGATCCGGCGCGGCCGTTCATCGGCCGCGCCGCGCTCGAGGCGCAGCGCGCGGCGGGCGTGCGTCGCCAGCGCGTGGGCGTAGTGCTGGCCTGCCGCGGCGTGTTGCGTGACGGCGCGCCGGTGCTGCAGCACGGCCGCGAAGTCGGCGTGCTCACCTCGGGCGGCTTCGGGCCGACGGTCGGCCGCGGCATCGGCCTTGCCCGCGTCGAGGTCGGCGTGCAGGGGGCTTGTACCATCCGCATTCGCGACCGCGAGCTGCCGGCGTGCGTCGTGAATCCGCCGTTCGTGCGCGAGGGGGTGCTGCGCGTCGAGCTGCCGCCGCTGGCGGAACGCTGATTGCCGCCCCGTTTCGACGTTTTTTTCAGTCAGGGAGATCGACCTTGAGCCAGGTGCCGGACACGCTGCGTTACACCGAAACCCACGAATGGCTGCGCCAGGAAGCCGACGGCAGCATCACCGTTGGCATCACCGACCACGCCCAGGCGCAACTGGGCGACCTCGTCTACGTGGAACTGCCGGCGATCGGCAAGACGCTCGCGGCCGGCGAGGCCTGCGCCGTGGTCGAATCGGTCAAGGCGGCGGCGGACGTGTACGCGCCGCTCGCCGGCACCGTGCTGGCGGTGAACGAGGCGCTGGCTGGCGCGCCCGAACTGGTGAATGAAGACCCCTACGGCGCCGGCTGGCTGCTGCGCCTGTCCGGCGCCCTGCCGGCCGACCTGCTGGACGCCGCCGCTTACCGTGCGCTGACCGAGTCCGCCTGATGCCGTTCATCCCGCACACGGCGGACGAGGTGGCCGCCATGCTGCGCACGATCGGCGTGGCCGACGTCGCGCAGCTGTTCGACGAAATCCCGCCGCAGCTGCGCATCGAAGGTCTCCCCGGCGTGCCAGGTGGCCTGCCGGAGTGGGAAGTGGCGGCGCTGCTGGCCGAACGCACGGCGGGCGATCGCAACCCGACCTGTTTTCTGGGCGCTGGCGCCTATCAGCACCACATCCCGGCGGCGGTGTGGCAGATCGTCACCCGCGGCGAGTTCTACTCCGCCTACACGCCCTACCAGGCCGAGGCGAGCCAGGGCACGCTGCAGGTGCTGTACGAGTTCCAGAGCATGATCGCCGGCCTTGCGGGGCTCGACGTCGCCAACGCCTCGCTGTACGACGGCGCCTCGGCGCTGGCAGAAGCGGTGCTGATGGCGGTGCGCGCCAACGGGCAGGCGGGCCGGCGCGTGCTGCTGCCGCGGGCGCTGCACCCGGCCTACCGGGCGACGGTGAAAAGCATCGTCGCCCGCCAGGGCATCGAGGTGATCGAGCCCGGCTTCGATCGTCAGACCGGCCGCACCGCGCTGGAGGGCGTGGATTGGACCGGCGTGGCGGCGCTCGCCGTGCCGCAGCCGAATTTCTTCGGCGTGCTGGAAGACGTCGATGCGCTGACCGACGCCGCCCATGCGGCCGGCGCGCTCGCGATCGGCGTGGTCAACCCGCTGGCGCTGGCCATCCTGAAGCCGCCCGGCGAGTGGGGCGGCCAGGGCGCCGACATCGCCTGCGGCGAAGGTCAGCCGCTGGGCATTCCACTGTCGGGCGGCGGACCGTACCTGGGCTTCATGGCCTGCCGGCAGGCGCTGGTGCGCCAGTTGCCGGGCCGCATCGCGGGGCGCACCGTAGACCTCGACGGCCGCGATGGCTTCACGCTCACCCTGCAGGCGCGCGAGCAGCACATCCGCCGCGCCAAGGCGACCTCCAACATCTGTACCAATCAGGGCCTGCTGGCGACCGCCGCGACGCTGTACATGAGTCTCATGGGGCCGGCGGGGCTGGAAACGGTGGCGCGGCGCAGCCACGCCCACTTGCGTTTGCTCACCGAGCGCCTGTGCGCGCTGCCGGGCGTCGGGCCCGCCTTCAGCGGTCCGGTGTTCAACGAAACCGTGCTGCGCGTGCAGGGCGACCTGCCGCGCGTGCTGGATGGTCTGCTCGAGCGCGACATCCTGGGCGGTTTGCCGCTGGCGGGGCACTACCCGGAGCTCGCCGACGGCCTTTTGGTGTGCACCACCGAGCTGACGGGACCGTCCGCGTGCGAGCGCTACGCCGCCGCGCTCACCGAGCTGCTGTAGGCGCCCATGCAGTCGCCGGCGCAGACCCACTGGCGCGGCATCGTCATTGCTTTTCTGGCCGGCGTGGCGGCGGCGACGGCGCTGTCCAAGGCGGCGCCGGCAGCGCTCGACCTGCGCCAGGGGCTCGGGCTCACGTTGGCGCAGATCGGCTGGGTGATGTCGGCCGGCACCATCGCCACCTTCGTGCTCGGTGTGGCGTCCGGCCAGCTGAGCCACTGGCGCGGCGCGCGCACGCTGCTGCGCGACGGGCTGCTGGTGCTGATCGTCGCCGGCGCGGTCAGCGCGCTGGCGCCGGCCACCGGCTGGCTGCTGGCCGGGCGGGGGCTCGAAGGCTTCGGCGTGGTGCTGATCACGGTCGCCGCGCCGACGCTGATCGCCAGTCTGTCGCGGCGCGAGGACATGGGACTGACCATGGGTGTGTGGGCGCTGTGGATGCCGGTCGGCAGCATTCTGATGCTGGCGCTCGCGCCCTGGCTGCTGGCGGCGTTCGGCTGGCGCGGCCTGTGGGCGGTGAGCAGCCTGGCGGCATTGGCGGTGCTGGCCATGCTGCCCGGCCTGCCGCGGCAGGTGGGCTTGCCGTCGGGTGGGCGGCTCGACCTGAGCGTGCTGCGCACCCCGGCGCCGTGGGTTCTGGCGCTGGCGTTTTTCTGCTTCAGCAGCCAGTTTTTCACCGTATTCACGTTTCTGCCGACCTACCTGACGCACTCGCTCGGCATCGATCGCGCCAGCGCGGCGCTGGCGTGTGCGCTGGTGCCGGCGGCGATCATCCCGGGCAATCTGCTCGGCGGTGTACTGGTGCATCGCGGCTGGCAGCCGTCCAGCCTGCTGGTGGCGCCGGCGCTGCCGCTGCTGGCGGTGCTGCCGGTGATGTTGTTGCTGCGGCACTCGCCGCCGGTGATGTACCTGCTGCTGGCGCTGTATGGTTTTCTGCTCGGCATCATCCCGACCGGCATCTTCACGCAGGCGCCGCTGTTGGCGCCGACGCCGCCGGCCACCGGGCCGATTCTGGGGCTGGCACTCAGCGGACAGGGTCTCGGCATCCTGGTCGGGCCGCCGCTGGCCGGCGCGCTGCTGGAGCGTACCGGCAGCTGGCTGTGGCCGGTGGTGTTTCTGGCCACGGCGCTGGCGGGTCTAGTGGTGTGTGCGTCGTGGTTGCGCCGGGCCGGACGGCGGCGCGTGGCCTAGCCGCGTGCGTTGACCGGCTGCCCACGGGCGCCTAATCTTGCCGCCGTCCGCGCCCTGCCGGCGCGCGCTGCCCGGGGAGCATCTATGTCCGCGTTCAAGTTGGTCGTGGCGGCAACGCTGGTGATGGCGTTGGTGCGTCCGTCCCTGGCGACCGAGGCTGATATGTATGGTCCCGGCGCCAGCGATCAGCCGACGGCCGCCGCCATGGTCGCCGATGCGCTGGTGGCGCGGCCGCTGTATGCGGCGGCGACCGCCATTGGTGCGGCGGTGTTCGTGGTGACCTTGCCGTTCAGTGCCATCGGCGGCAACGTCAAAGAGGCGAGCCAGGAACTGGTCACCGGTCCCGCGCAGGGACTGCTCACGCGTTGCCTGGGCTGCCGGCAGCCGGTGCCGGCAGCGCACATCGAGCGTCCGGTCGAATAACACTCGCCGGCGTCGCCTCTCAGTCGATCACCAGCGGCGCCGCCACGGCGTGGCGTTTGTCGGCGCCAAACAGCAATTCCACCAGCGTCAGCGCGAACTCGAGGGCCGTTCCCGGGCCGCGGCTGGTGACGATGCCGTCATCCACCACCACGCGTTGTCCGAGTGCCTGTGCTGGTGCCAGGCGGTCCATGAAGTTGGGGTGCGCCGTCGCCCGCGTGCCGAGCAGGCCGTGCGGGGCGAGCGTGACTGCCGGCGCGGCGCAAATGGCGCCATAGAGCCGTCTGGCGGCGCGCTGCGTGCGCAGCAGCGCGATCAGCGGTGCGCAGTCGCGCAGACGCTCGGCGCCCGGCATGCCGCCCGGCAGCGCGATGAGGTCGAAGCGTTGCCCTGTGCAGGCGCCGATGAGTTCATCCGCGGTGATCCGCACGCCGCGCGAGCAGGTGACGGCAAGTTCGCTCTCCACCGAAGCCACCGTGACGACGGCGCCGGCACGGCGCAGCACGTCGATGAGGCATACGGCCTCGATTTCCTCGCTGCCGTCGGCGATCGGCACCAGTGCGGTGCGAGTGGGCGTTTCCATCAGCAAGCCTCCGTCAGACGGCAGCGGCGCCGTAGTACAGATTCACCGTGTGCGTCGCCTCGGCGAAGAACAGCCAGCGCTCGGCAAACGTACCCAGCATGCCGAGCACCAGCGCCAGCGCGGCGAGCGGCGCGGCAAGCGGTATTGGCAGCGGCGCGGCCAGTGCGAGCAGCGCCGCCGCCAGCAGCAGGCCGCCCAGCGCCAGCCGGCGCAGGCGCGCAGCGTGCTTGCGGGCGACGGCGAAGCCCATTTCCTTTTGCAGGTAATTGGGCGCGGTGTGCGGGCGCTCGAGCAGCCGCGCCGCGCCGAGCCGGCCAAGGCCGGTGGCGTCGGCCACCGTGGCGAGCGGGGGTGCAGCATCGATGGCGCGCCAGTAATGGCGTTTCACCCAGGCGGCCAGCAGCAGTCCCGCCACGGCGAGCGCGCAGGCGCGCGCCTGACCTGCACCAAACAGACTGCTGAGCAACGCCAGCCACAAGCCGCCGTTGCCGAGCGCGAGGGCCAGGTAGCCGGCCGGCACCCAGCGGTTGTGCCATTGCGGGATGGGTTTGAGGCTGGCGTAGATCATCGCGGTCGAGAACACCGTGGCCGGCACCAAAAGCACCGTCAGCCAGCCGGCGGCGGCATAGAGGCCATCGAGGTGACCGACCAGCAGCCAGCCGGCGGCGAGCCCCAGCGCTGGCGGGTAGACCAGCAGCGCCAGCACGCCCTCGCGCGACAGCCAAGAGCTGCGCCACTGCGTGAGCGCCCGCCAGGCGCGTTCGGGATGGCCGAGGTGAAAGGTCGAGGCGAGTAGGCCCGCCGTGATGAGCGCGAGCGCGCAGCCGAAGCCGGCCAGGCCCAGGCTGCGCGTGAGCGGCAGGGCGTCCAGACAGCCGAGCAGCGCCAGCCAGAACAGCAGCCCGTAGCCGGCGCCGGAGGTGACGGTGAACAGAATGACCGAAGCGGCAGGATGCATGGGTTACCTCAGCGCGACAGCAGGCGATCGACCCAGCGCAGCAGGCGCTGGCCGATGTCGGCGCCGCCCGCCGCATCGGCCAGCGGCTCGCTCGCGGCGGCGGCGCGCCGCTGCCGCGGCGGCAGATAGCGGTTGACCGGCCGGTAGCCGAGCTGCGGCAAAAGCTCCACGCCGCCGCGTTCGGCGACGCGTTTCGACACGTCCGATTCGGGATCGCCCAGATCGCCGAACGCCCGCGCCGAGGCCGGGCACACCATCACGCAGGCCGGCTGGCGCTCGGCCGGCGGCAGATTTTGGTTGTAGATGCGATCCACGCACAGCGTGCATTTTTTCATGGTGCCGGTGGCGTAGTCGTACTCGCGCGCCCCGTACGGACAGGCCCAGGAGCACAGTTTGCAGCCGATGCACTTGTCCTCGTCGATGAGCACGATGCCGTCCTCGCCGCGCTTGTAGGACGCGCCGGTCGGACACACCGTGACGCAGGCCGGCTGCTCGCAGTGCAGGCACGAGCGCGGGAAGTGCACCGTGCGCGAGTCGCCACCGCAGCCG
>NZ_JAQVGQ010000309.1 GCF_028696615.1 Immundisolibacter sp.
CGGCCGGTGTTGTTGATCAGCACGGCGCGCGCGCTGCGCGGATCGCGGGCTTCGCAATAGGTGAAGCGCCCAAGGTTGTTGCTGCTGCCGTCGGGGTTGTAGGCCACGAAATTGGTGAAGTTGTTGCTCGGCGTGAGCGTGAAGGCGGGATCGGCCTCGCGGTGCACGCGCAACACGAGTTCGTTCTTGTTGGGATCCTTGTTGGCATCCACAACCGCCGGCGAGTCGCCGTCGCGGTTGACGAACACCAGCCAGCCCTGTTTCCAGTGCACGCCGTTGCCGCCGCAGGTGGTGCCGTCCGCCGTCTTGCACACGGCCACCTGCAGGCCGCGGCTGATGGCCTCGCTGCGCGCCAGGGCGAGGCTGGTGATGAACTCGTTCAACACCGCGGCGCGGCGGTTGTTGCGCGCAAACTCGGTGTAGGCCGGCACGCCAAGGGCGACCAGCACACCGAGTACGACCAGCGTGATGATCAGCTCGACCATGGTGAAGCCGCCGGTACGGGCGAGAGGGTGTGTGGGCGCGGCGGGTGTCGGGTGGTGCAAGGGTGGCCCTCGGAGCCGGCAGATGCGCCTAGGGATGCTCTGAAATCAGGGCGTCCCGCCCAGGGCAGGATGCCCTGGCATGAATCAACGGCCTACGCCATTGATTCATGAAGCGCCGCGCGGGCGTGACCCATGCGGCGCAAGCTGAAAATTTCCAGGGAAGGAATATTTTCAGACGCGTCTAGTGTATCGGTACCAAACGTCGATTCTTGAGCGAGGTCTGGGTCGTTGCTGCGGCTGTCATTGCAACGTCCGCTGGCTGTGTCGTCCGGGTGGGGTGGGCGGCGCTGCTGACAGTGCAGTATCGCGATCGGTAGACGTTTTTTTGACGATTGTTCGATTTTCTTTGCACGGTCGCGCCGGAAATGTGGCTGATTTCACAGTTTCGATGGTCGAGAAGATGACTTTTGGCGCCTGGTTGCGGCTATAGTTCGTCACGCTTTTTATCGCCGCGGTTGGGTCGCGGCGTGGCGACGTTTGTCAGCATCATGTGAGGCGCCGATCCATTTGGCGCGCCGCCTGGGTCCGGATAGCGCCGCGCAGGCGGCTGTGGTGCTGTTGGCGAGCTGGAAAAATTCCGGAGTATGGAATTTTTCGGCGTTCTCAATAATTGGTCGGGCCGAAGGGAGTTGAATCATGAAACGTTTTCCCGCTGCGTTGGTCGGTGCGCTGTCGTTGGCCGGCACACAGGTTCATGCCGGCGACATCACCGACACCGTGCACAAGGCCATCGTCTACAACCCGGACGTGCTGGTCACCCAGGAAGACCGCAACGCCATCGAGCAGAACGTGCGCGAGGCCAAAGCCGGTTACCTGCCGCGGGTGGACGTGTACGCCGGTGTGGGTGGCGAGAAGAGCGACAACGCCTCCACGCTGGGAGAGACCGGCAAAAACGGTTACCGCGGTCTGCATCGCGAGGAGAGCGGCATCTCGATCACGCAGATGCTGTTCGACGGGTTCTTCACCAAAAACGAGGTCGCGCGCCAGAAGGCGACGCTGCAGGCGGCGTCCTACCGCGTGCTGGCGGCGGGTGAGGACGTGGGTCTGCGTGCCACGCAGACCTATCTGGACGTGCTGCGCCGGCGCGAGCAGGTGGAGGTGGCCAAGGACAACCTGGCCGCCCACCAGCGCATCTACGACCAGATTCGCATGCGCAGCGAGCGCGGCGTGGGCCGCACCGCCGACACCGACCAGGCGGCCGGCCGTCTGGCGCTGGCCAAGGCCAACCTGGAGGCGGTGATGGGCAATCTGCGTGATGCCGAGATCGCCTACGTGCGCGTGGTCGGCGAGATGCCGACCGATCTGGTGCCGCCCACGCCGCCGGCCGACCGGATTCCGGCCGATCTGCCCGCACTGGTGGACGAAGCGCGGCAGACGCATCCGGTGCTGGCTTCGGCGGTGGCGGACATCGACGCCACCATGGCGCAGCACGAGCAGGCGCGCGCCAACGACTATCCGCGTTTCGATCTGGAACTCGGCGCCAGCCACAATAACAACATCGATGGCGTGAATCAGGCCGACGAGGACCTGATCGCCATGGTGCGCATGAACTACAACATTTATCGCGGCGGTGCCGACCTGGCGCGCAAGCGCTCGACGGCGTTCAAGATCAACCAGGCCAAGCGCATCCGTGACCGCGCCGAGGACCAGGTGATCCAGGAGGCCGGGCTGTCCTGGAACGATTACCAGACCGCGCAGACGCGCCTGGAATTGCTGCGCCAGCACGCCGATTCCGCCAACGTGACGCGCGCGGCCTACCTGAAGCAGTTCAACATCGGCCAGCGCACCCTGCTCGATCTGTTGGATACCGAAAACGAGCGCTTCGTGGCCGAGTCGAACTATATCGACGGCAAGTACCGCGTGATGTATGCGATTTACCGCATCGTCGCCAGCGAGGGGCGGCTGTTGAGCACGCTGGGTGTGACGCCGCCCGAGGGCAGCGAGGTCACAACCGGCAAGTGACGGGCGCACGGCCACGGGGCTGCGGCTCCGTTGGCGCCGGCCTGGAAAACCCCGCTGCGGCGGGGTTTTCCTTTTTTTTGGGGACGGCGATCGGCCGTGTGAACGGAGCGGATGTTTGCCGCGTCTGGGGGTGTGGCGCCGGCGCGGCGCATACTCGTGC
>NZ_JAQVGQ010000070.1 GCF_028696615.1 Immundisolibacter sp.
AACGTCGAGGCCATGCCGGCCGAGGTGCTGCGCGCCGGCATCCGCTGGCAGTGGGAGACCTTCGCCGAGTTCATGGCGGCGGTGGGCGGCGGCGGCGTGGGCCTCAACGCCGGCTTTCTGCTGCCGCTGGCGGCGCTGCGGCATTACGTGATGGGCGAGGAATCCACCGCGCGCGGCGCCAATGCCGCCGAGATCGCGCAGATGGCGTCGCATCTTCGGGATGCCATCGAGGCCGGCGCGCTCGGTTTCAGCACCACGGTGCTGGCGCAGCACATCGGCCACGGCGGCAAGCCGCTGGCGGCGCGCCTGGCCAGCCGGGAGGAACTGAAGGCCCTGTGCCATGTGCTGCGCGATCTCGGCCGCGGCACCATCCAGATCGCCATGGGCGGCGTCGGCGGCGCGCTCACCGCAGAACAACAGGACCTGCTGCGCTTTCTGCTGGAGGAAAGCCAGCGGCCGCTGACCTGGACCTTCCTGCTGGTGCCGGTCGGTAACCCCGAGCGGGCGCTGCAGACACTCGAGGAGACCGACTGGCTGACGCGGATGGGGGCGGTGCCGCAGGTGTCCTGCCGGCCGTTCCTGACGCAGCTGGAGCTCGGCAACCCGTTCATCTTTGCCGACCGCAAGACCTTCGCGCCGCTGTTCAACACCGGCCCCGAGCGCCTGGCCGCCGCCTACCGCGACCGGGCGTTCCGCGACGCGCTGCGGGCGGAGCTCGCGCAGCCGGGCGCCTTCCAGAGCGACTGGACGCGGCTCGAGGTGCAGCAGGTCGAGGACCCTGCGCTCGCGCCGCTGGTGGGCCGCACGGTGGCCGACATCGCCGCCGAGCGCGGCCAGGACGGGCTCGATGTGTTCCTGGACATCGCGCTCGCCGACAATCTGGCGGCGCGTTTTCTTTACACCATCTCCAACATCGACCTCGACGTGGTGGCCAAGCTCATCGACGACCCGCGCACGCTGATCGGCGCGTCGGACGGCGGCGCGCACGTGGATCAGATCTGCGACGTCGGCTACGCCACCTGGCTGCTCGGCACCTGGGTGCGCGAGCGCGGCGCGATGACGCTCGAACGCGCCGTGCAGCGCCTCACCGCCGACCCGGCGCGGGTGTTCGGCATTGCCGGGCGCGGCCGGCTGGCGGTGGGCTACAAGGCGGACATCGCGGTATTCGACCCGGCCACGGTGGGTTCCGATCGCCTGCCGCGGGCGGTGTTCGACCTGCCGGGCGGCGCGCGGCGGCTGGTGTCGGACGCGCGCGGCATCGCCGCCACGCTGGTCAACGGCCGGCTGCTGATGCGGGCCGGCGCGGCCGGCAGCACGCGCGCCGGCACGCAGTTGCAGGCCGCCTGAGCGTGCTGGCGCTTGGCCTGACCGAAACGCTGGCGCTGGCCGCGCTGGCGGTGGCGGCAGGCCAGGGGCTGCGGCGCACGCTGCCGGTGCTGGCGCGCTACGACCTGCCGGCGCCGGTGCTGGGCGGGCTGCTGGTGGCGCTCGCGGTGAGCCTGCTGCGCCGCGACGGGCAGGACGTGGTGCGCTTCGACACCACGGCGCAAACGCCGCTGATGATCGCGTTCTTCACCACCGTGGGTTTCAGCGCCAGCCTGCGCCTGCTGCGCGCGGGCGGCGCGCAGGTGGCGTGGTTTCTCGCCATCGCCGCGCTGGCCGCGCTGGCGCAGAACCTGCTCGGCGCCGGGCTTGCGGCGGCCATGGGCCTGCCGCCGCTGCTCGGCGTGCTGGCGGGTTCGGTCACGCTCACCGGCGGGCCGGCCACCGGCATTGCGTTTGCGCCGCTGTTCGAGCAGGCCGGCGTCGGCGGCGCCACCGTGGTGGCGGTGTCGGCGGCTATGGCCGGCATCGTCATGGGCGGCCTGTTCGGCGGGCCGCTGGCCGGGCGCATCATCGCCCGCCGCGGCTTGCGTCCGGCCGGGCAGGCGGCGCATGCCGCCACGGCCGACGATCCGCCGCCGGTCGACAGCGGCGCCGCGCTGCTGCGGGCGGTGATCCTGATCCTGCTCGCCATGTGGCTGGGCGGCTATCTGTCGCGCGGCTTCGCGGCGCTCGGCGTGACGCTGCCGGCCTACATCGGCGCCATGCTGGCGGCGGCGGTGCTGCGCAATCTCGGCGACCGCCAGCCGCTGCTGCACGTGCCGGTGCAGGCGGTGGAGGACGTGGGTGCGGTGGCGCTGTCGCTGTTCATCGCCATGGCGCTGATGACGCTGAAACTCTGGCAGCTGGCCGCGCTAGCCCTGCCGCTGCTGGCACTGCTGGCCGCCCAGGCGCTGCTGCTGGCGGGGCTGTGCCAGCTGGTGTTCCGGCTCATGGGCGGCGATTTCGACGCCGCCGTGATGGCGGGCGGGTTCTACGGCTTCATGATGGGCACCACGGCCAACGCGGTGGCCAACATGCAGACACTCACCGACCGCTACGGCCCGGCGCCGCGGGCGTTTCTGGTGGTGCCGCTGGTCGGCGCGTTCTTCATCGATTTCGTGAACGCGCTGCTGATCACGGTGTTCCTGAACGTGCTGGGTTGATGGCCGCCGGGGCAGGATACCCCGGCCTGAAGCCAAGGGCGTAAGCCACTGCTTCATCAGCGAAGGTCGAGGGCGTATTCCACGATCAGCGGCGCGTGGTCGGAAAAGCGCTCGTCCTTGTGGATGCGCGCCGAGCGGACGGCGTCGCGCAGCCCGGGCGACACGATCTGGTAGTCGATGCGCCAGCCGACGTTCTTGGCCCAGGCCTGGCCGCGGTTCGACCACCAGGTGTACTGGTCGGCGTCCTGATTGACGACGCGAAACGCGTCCACCCAGCCGAGCTGGTCGAACAGCAGGTCCAGCCAGGCGCGCTCCTCGGGCAAAAAGCCCGAGTTTTTCTGGTTGCCACGCCAGTTCTTGATGTCGATGGTCTTGTGGGCGATGTTGATGTCGCCGCAGATGATCCAGTCGCGCCCGTCGGCCAGCATCTGTTCGAGCCGCGGCGTCAGGCGCGCCATCACGTCGAACTTCACCTGCTGACGCGCCTCGCTGCTCGAGCCCGACGGCAGGTACAGCGACACCACGCTGAGCCGGCCGTAGTCCACCTGCAGCCAGCGGCCCTCGGCGTCGAAATCCGGCCAGCCGAGGCCCTCGACGACGCGGTCCGGCGGGCGCCGGGCGTAGATGGCGACGCCGCTGTAGCCGGGTTTGACGGCGTCGTGAAAAAAGCCCTGGTAGCCCGGCGGCGCCAGCTGGTCCGCACTCAGCTGCGCGCGCTGGGCCTTGGTTTCCTGCAGGCAGACCAGGTCCGCCTGCTCGCGGGCCAGGAAATCGGGCAGGCCTTTCTTCCAGGCCGAGCGGATGCCGTTGGCGTTGAGGGTGATGATTTTCAGGGGCATGGGTCTGCCGGGCGGTGGGCGCGGGGAGCCGCAAAATCGCCGACTATAGCGGCCCTGGCCGTGCGCCTTGCAGGTGGGCGCGCGGCCGCTTGCGTGACGCTGGCCGACCCGTTTTGCCGGCTGCCGACGCAGATTCCGCGCCGCCTCGTGCGCCGGCGGATTGCCGGATGGATTTTCAGATGTTTGTTATTGAAGGATGAATTTCAGATGGAAGGGTATCAGCGCGCGTTCTTCGCGTTCGCCATCGAGTGCGGAGTGCTGAAATTTGGCCAGTTCACCCTAAAGTCCGGCCGAAACAGTCCGTATTTCTTCAATGCGGGGCTGTTCAACACCGGCGAGCGGTTGCGGCGTCTCGGCGGCTTTTACGCCGCCGCGCTGGCCCGCTCGGGCGTCGGCTTCGACATGCTGTTCGGGCCGGCTTACAAGGGCATCCCGCTGGTGGCGGCCACCGCCATTGCGCTGGCGGCCGAGCACGGCCGCGATGCGCCGTTCGCCTTCGACCGCAAAGAGGCCAAGGATCACGGCGAGGGCGGCGTCATCGTCGGTGCGCCGCTGGCCGGGCGCGTGGTGGTGGTGGACGACGTCATCTCGTCCGGGCTGTCGGTGGGTCATTCGGCCGCCCTGATCGCCGGCGCCGGCGCTCGGCTGGCGGCGGTGCTGGTGGCGCTCGACCGGCAGGAGCGCGGCCAGGGCGAACGCTCGGCGGTGGCCGAGGTGCAGGCCCGCCACGGCGTGCCGGTGATCGCCGTGGCGGGCCTCGAACAACTGGTGCAGTTTCTTGAAGAACGATCGCAAACCGAGCAGGCCGCCGCCATCCGGGCCTACCGGGCGCAGTATGGCGCGAGCTGAACGGCGCACCTGGCTGGTGCTACTGGCCGGCCTGGCGCTGGGCGCGCAGGCGGCCGAGGGCGGGCGCCCGGTGTTTCGGTATCGCGACGAGCACGGCGTGCTGCACATCGGCACCGGCCTGCCACCCGGGCAGGCCCAGTTGGGCTACGAGGTGATCGATAGTCACACCTTGCGCTTGTTGCGTGTGGTCGAGCCGGCGCCAAAGGCCGAGCAGGTGGCGCAGCAAGCCGAGCGGCTGCGCCAGCAGCGCGCCGCCGCGGAGGCCGAGCGCGCCGCGCAGGCCGAGCGCCAGAACCGCGACCGCATGCTGCTGCAGACCTACGCCGACGAGTCCGAACTGTTGCGCCTGCGCGACACCAAGCTCGGCAATCTGGACCTGATCCTGCGCAGCACGCAGAACACCATCGGCCATCTGCGCCAGAATCTGGCCCAGATGCAGGCCACCGCCGCCGAGTACCGGCAGGCCGGCCGCCAGCCGCCGGACACGCTGCTGCGGGCGATCGAGCGCACCGCAGCCGATCTGGCCGCCCAGGAGCGGGCCGCCGAGCAGACGCGCGCCGAGCAGGAACGGGTCCGTGCGCAGTTCGCCGCCGATCTGGACCGCTATCGACGCCTCACCGGCAGCGCCGCGAACGCCCGGCCGTGAAGGGATGGCTGAAAGATTCCATCCGTGGAATTTTTCAGCCCTTGGCAAATGTCTTCCCGCCGGGGACCGGCCGGGACGTTCAGGTCTGTCCGGTCATCAGCCGCAGCCACTGCCGGTACTGGCCGTGGGTGAACACCTCGTCATCGATGTCGGTCGTGCTGACCTGCGGGCTGAGGCCCAGCCGGCGAGCGTTGTCGTCGGGACCCTGTATCTGCCGGCCGGCGCCGCGGAAATGGCCCTGCAGATAGGGCTGGGCTGAGGCGTTGAAGCCGCGCTGGCAGGCTTCCATCACCGCCTGGTCGTCCGGCGTGGCCATGCCGGCGGGCCCGAGGAAGTCCTCGAACTGCCGCAGACGCCGTTCGCGCGCGGCCTGGGGTTCGCCTTTGGGCGCCACGCAGTACACCTCGACCAGGGTCTTGTCGACCGCGAGCGGATGCACGATGCGCACCGTGCTCGAGGACTGGTCCATCAGCAGCAGGTTCGGGAAGATGGCGAGGTTGCGCACGGCGTCGATCATCCAGCGCGCCTGGTCGGGACCGAACTGGCGCGTGATGCGCTCGCGCTGGAAGCCGAGCGGGCGTTCGTCGCCGTTGGGCATCAGCGCCCAGTCCATGATGTGGCCGTTCTCGAACTGGTAGCTGCCGCCCGGCAGGCTCGCCATCTGCGTGGGATCGATGGTCTTCAAGGCGCCGGCCTTTTTCTGGCGCTCCAGGATCAGGCCGATGTAGTTGGTATGCACCGGGAAGAAGTGGTAGCCGTCGATGTTCTCGAGCTGCATCTTCCAGTTGGCGTTGCAGGTGTAGCGGATGCCGCCGCGCAGCAGTTCGAGGCCGTCCGGCGACTGGTCGACCATGGCGTCGATGACGCGCGCGGCGCCGCCCAGGTGCTGCTCGATCGGCGCCACCTCGGGCTCGAGGCTGCCGAACACGAAGCCGCGGTACACGCCGACCTTGACCGGCGCCAGGTCGTGCGAGAGCTGGTCGAAATACTCGGGGTAGTTGCCGCGCTCCTTGGCGTCCACGTTCACGCAGCGGCCGGTGCTGTCGAACACCCAGCCGTGGTAGGGGCAGGTCAGGTGGCGCTTGTTGCCGCGCTTGCTGGACGTCAGCTCCGCGCCGCGGTGCGAGCAGCTGTTCAGGAACGCGTGCACCCGGCCGTCGGCGCCGCGCGTGACCAGCACCGGGTTGCGGCCGATGCGCGCGGCGACGAAATCGTGGGCGTTCGGAATCTGGCTCTCGTGCGCCAGGTAAACCCAGGTCGACTCGAAGATGTTGCGCATCTCGAGCTCGAACACCGCCGGGTCGGCGAAGATGCGCCGCGCCACCTCGAAGCGGCCGGGCTGCGGCCCGTCGCGCACGCAGTCGAGCAGTTCGGACAGGGTCAGGCCCTGGGCGTCGGTGATGTGATCCATGGTCCTTCTCCTCGATCAAGGCGCCGGGCCGGTCTGCGCCGGCCTCGGCAGCGGGGCGGTTTCAGCCCAGCGCGGCGATGATGTCGGCCGCCTTGGCCACATCGCAGCGGCCGGCCATGCGCTGGACGGTGATGTCGTGCGCTTCCTGCGTGGCGCACACGCAGCAGTCCTCGGCCAGGATGTTGCTGTAGCCGCGGTCGCAGGCATCCCAGTGCGTGGACTCGACCACCGCGTCGGTGCTGACGCCGGACAGGATGACGTCGGTGATGCCGCGGCTGTCGAGCACCTCCTGCAGGCCGGAACTCACGAAAGCGCTGAAGATGCACTTGTAGACCACGATCTCGCCCGGCAGGGGCTTGACCAGGTCGGCGGGATCGCCGCCCCAGGTGCCGCGCTTGCACACGTTGCCGCCGGAGACCATCTGGAAGAACGCGCCGCGGTGCGGCCAGCGCGGTTGCACGCCGGCTTCGAGGTCGATCAGCACGTGGATCACCGGCACGCCATTGGCGCGGCAGGCGTCCATCAGGCCGCGCAGCTTGTTGAGCATGCCGGTCTGCTGGATCATGCCGGCGAAACCCAACGCCTGTGCCATGGGGGAATCGGGATGCGTGATGTCGTTTTGCACGTCCATGACCAGAAGGGCGGTCTTGGACTTGTCGATGGTCAGCGCCATTGGGTTTCTCCGGGTGGTAGCTGGCTTGGATGCATGAACGAACGGCCGGATTCTAGCAGGCCGTTGAACAAGGCCTTGCTGCCCTTTTTCAACTCGGCTCGTCGCGGCACAGGTCCGCAACGAGCCTCCTCCAATCGAGCGCTTGACGCGCTTGATTGGCGGGCAAGCCGTCCTTGGCTTGCCCTGACAGGCCGCTGAAAATGATTTTTCAACGCCCTGTCAGGTGGCCGCCCCAGCGGCGGCAATCGAAGCCCGCGCCGCTGGAGGCTCGCCGATGAACACACTGGTATGGATCGTGGTGCTGCTGCTGGCCGGCAGCGGGGTGGCTTACCGGCAGCTCGGGCGCACGCCGGCGGTGGCGGTGCTGGGCGGCGTGTTGCTGCTGGCGACCCTGGGCGGCCTCGCGCTGTGGCTGGCGCTGGCGCTGTGGCTGCTGTGGGCGGCGCTGGCGGTGCTGCTGCACGCCGACGACTGGCGCCGGGCCTATGTCACAGGGCCGGTGCTGGCCTTCTACCGCCGCCAGCTGCCGACGCTGTCGGACACCGAGCGCGAGGCCATGCAGGCCGGCAGCGTGTGGTGGGAGCGCGAGCTGTTCTCGGGCCGGCCGGACTGGCAGCGGCTGCAGGATTTCGCCGACCGCCCGCTGCGGGACGACGAGCAGGCGTTCCTGGACGGCCCGGTCGAGCGGCTGTGCGCGCGGCTCGACGACTGGCGCATCACGCACACCGACGCCGACCTGCCGGCGGACGTGTGGCAGACGCTGCGCGACGAAGGCTTTTTCGGCCTGCTGATCCCGCCCGAGTACGGCGGCAAGGGCTTCAGTCACCGCGCGCACTCGGCCGTGGTGATGAAGATCGCCAGCCGCAGCGTGACCGCCGCCATTACCGTGATGGTGCCGAACTCGCTCGGTCCCGGCGAGCTGCTGCGCCACTACGGCACGAAGGCGCAGAAGGATCACTACCTGCCGCGTCTGGCGCGCGGGCAGGACATTCCGTGCTTTGCGCTCACCGGTCCGCGGGCCGGCTCGGACGCGGGCGCGCTGCCGGACGTCGGCGTCGTGTGCCGCGGCCAGCACGACGGGCGCGACGTGCTCGGCGTGCGCCTGAACTTCGACAAGCGCTACATCACGCTGGCGCCGGTGGCGACGCTGATCGGGCTCGCCTTTCGCCTGCGCGACCCGGACCGCCTGCTCGGCGGCGAGGTCGAGCGCGGCATCACCGTGCTGCTGCTGCCCGCGGACACGCCGGGCGTCGAGCGCGGGCGCCGGCACCTGCCGCTCGACGTGCCGTTCCAGAATGGCCCCATCGTCGGGCGCGACGTGTTCGCGCCGCTGGAGTGGATCATCGGCGGCGAGGCCGGCATCGGCCGCGGCTGGCAGATGCTGGTCAGTTGTCTGTCGGAAGGGCGCGGCATTTCGCTGCCGGCGCTGTCGACCGGCGTCGCCAAGGTCGCCGCGCGTCACACCGGGGCGTACGCGCGCGTGCGCGAGCAGTTCGGCCTGCCGATCGGCCGCTTCGAGGGTGTGCAGGAGGCGCTCGCGCGCATCGGCGGGCGCTGCTACCAGATGGACGCCGCGCGGCGCCTGACGCTGTATGGTCTCGACGAAGGCGAGCGCCCGGCGGTGCTGACGGCCATCCTCAAGTACCAGCTCACCGAGCGCGGCCGGCAGGTGGTCAACGACGCCATGGACGTGCAGGCCGGCAGCGGCGTCATGCTCGGGCCGCGCAATTTCATGGGTCGCTATTACCAGATCATGCCGGTGGCGATCACGGTCGAGGGCGCCAACATCCTGACGCGCAACCTCATCGTGTTCGGTCAGGGCGCGGTGCGCGCGCATCCGTATCTGCTGGACGAGATGCAGGCGGCGCAGGAGGACGACGCCGGGCAGGCGCTCGAGCGCTTCGACCGGTTGCTGCTGGCGCATGGCGCCCATGCGCTCGGCAACGCGGCGCGCGGCTTCTGGCTGGGCCTGACGCGTGGCCGCCTCGCGCAGGTGCCGGGCGAGGGCGAGGTCGGCCGCTACCAGCAGCGCGTGGCCTGGCTGAGTGCGGCGTTCGCCTTCACGGCCGACGTGACACTGCTGCTGGTCGGTGGCGATCTGAAGCGCCGCGAGCGCTTGTCGGCGCGTCTGGGTGACGCGCTGTCCGAGCTGTACCTGGCCTGCGCGGCGCTGTGGCGGCACCAGCAGGCCGGCCAGCCGGCGGACGATCTGCCGCTGCTGCGCTGGGCGCTGGATGACAGTCTCGGGCGCGCCGCCGCGGCGCTGGACGATCTGTTCGCCAATTACCCCAAACCCTGGCTCGGGCGCCTGCTGCGCGCGCTGCTGTTGCCGACCGGCCGGCCGCGCGGGCCGGACGACGCGCTGGATCACCAGGTGGCGGAACTGCTGCTCGCTCCCGGCGAGGCGCGCGACCGGCTGACCGACGGCATTTACCTGTCGCGCGATCCGGCCGAGGCCACCGGCCGGCTGGAGCTGGCCATCGAGCAGGCCGACGCCATCGCGCTGGCGCAGCGCGCACTGCGCGGGGCGCTGAAATCCGGCGCGCTCGTCGCCGCCGCCGACGAAGACCTGCTGGCGCAGGCGCAGGCCGCCGGCGTGCTCGATGCCCGGCAGGCCGAGCTGCTGGCCCGCTATGAGGCGCTGGTGGACGAGATCATCGCCGTCGATGCCTTCCCGGCCGACAGCCTTAGGCGCCGCGCATGAAGCCGCCCTCGGCGCACGACGCCATCCCCTGGCAGCAAGCCGGCACGCTGGCGGGGCTGCTGCGCGAGCGCGTGGCGCGCAGCCCGCAGCGCATCGCCTACCGCTACTTTGCCGACGGCGCCTGGCAGACGCTCAACTGGGCCGAGGTCGCCGCCCGCGTCGGGCGCTTTCAGGCGGCGCTGCGCGGCGAGCACCTGCCGCCCGGCGCGCGGGTGGCGGTGATGCTGCCAAACGGCCCGGACTGGGTGTGTTTCGATCTGGCCGCGCTGGCGCTCGGCCTGGTTACCGTGCCCATCTACGCCGCCGACCGCCCAGACAACGCCGCCTACGTGTTGGAGCACTCGGGCGCCGCGCTGTTGTTGGCGCCGTCGGCCGAGCACTGGCAGGCGCTGCTGCCGCACGGCTATCTGGGCGCGTTGCAGCGGGTGGTGCTGGCGCAGGGCGTGGCCGACGACGACCGCGTGCTGGCGCTCGATCGTTGGCTGCCGGCGGCCGGCGAGTTCGGCGTCGAGTGCCACGACGGCGAGGCGCTGGCCAGCATCGTCTACACCTCCGGCACCACCGGCCGGCCCAAGGGCGTGATGCTGCGCCATCGCAACCTGCTGTGGAACGCCGCCGCCGGCGAGCGCATGTCGCCGGTCATGCCGGACGACCTGTTCCTGTCCTTCCTGCCGTTGTCGCACACGCTCGAGCGCACGGTCGGCTACTACCTGCCCATGCTGGCCGGCGCCACGGTCGCCTTCGGACGCGGCATCCAGCAGCTGGCGGACGACCTGCTCATCGTGCGCCCGAGCGTGCTGGTGGCCGTGCCGCGCGTGTTCGAGCGCAGCGCCACCGCCATTCGCGATGCCATCGCTCGACGTCCCCGGCCGCTGCGCTGGCTGTTCGGGCGCACGGTCGAGCTCGGCTGGCGCGCCTTCGAGCACGCGCAGCGTCGCGCGCCGGGCACGCCGCTGCTCGTGCTGCTGCCGCTGCTGCGCCGTTTTCTGGCGCGGCCGGTGCTGGCGCGCCTGGGCGGGCGGCTGCGCGTGGCCATCTGCGGTGGTGCGGCGTTGCCGCCCGAGGTGGCGCGGCTGTTCATCGGTCTGGGTCTGCCGCTGCTGCAGGGCTACGGCCTGACCGAAGCGAGTCCCGTGCTGACCGTCAACACGCTCGACTCGAACCGCCCGGACAGCGTCGGTGTGCCGTTGCCGGACGTGCAGCTGCGGCTTGCCGGCGACGGCGAGCTGCTGGCGCGCAGCCCCGGCGTGATGGCCGGCTACTGGCGCGACGCCGAGGCTACCGCCGCGGTACTGGATGCCGACGGCTGGCTGCATACCGGCGATCTGGCCGAGCAGCGCGACGGCCACTGGTACATCACCGGGCGCCTCAAGGACATCATCGTGCTGGCCAACGGCGAGAAAGTACCGCCGGTCGACATCGAGCACGCGCTGACGCTGGACCCGCTCATCCACCAGGCGCTGCTGGTCGGCGAGGGCCGGCCGTATCTGGCCGCCGTGCTGGTGCTGCATCGAAAACCCTGGACGCAGCTGGCCGGCACGCTCGGCCTCGACCCGGACGATGCGGCCTCGCTGACCGACCAGCGCGCCGAGCGGGCCGTGCTGGCGCGCGCCGAGGCGGCGCTGCACGCCTTTCCGGGCTACGCGCGGTTGCGGCGCGTGCACCTCACGCTGGACGAATGGACCGAAGACAACGGCTTGTTG
>NZ_JAQVGQ010000310.1 GCF_028696615.1 Immundisolibacter sp.
GAAGATGTCGGCTTGCACCACCACCGGCTCGCCGAGCACGCGCTTGACCGGAAAGCGCCCGCCGTCGACGCACGGCGTGAGGTGTTCGATCACCACCCGCTGGCGGCCGTCGCCGGCGATCGGCGTCGCGGTGGCGGGACGGTTGCGTGGCGGCATCGGCGTCAGCCTGTGCCCGCCGGCTTCAGGTACAGCACCGCCAGCGGCGGCAGCATCAGCGACAGCGACTGGTAGTGGCCGTGCGCGGCCACCGGGGCGCTGTCGATCTCGCCGAGGTTGCCCATGCCGCTGCCGCCGTAGGTGGTGGCGTCGCTGTTGAGCAGCTCGCGCCAGCGCCCGCCGCGCGGCACGCCGACGCGGTAGTTGTGGCGCGGCACCGGGGTGAAGTTGCACACCACCAGCAGCACGTCGTCCGGGCCGGCGCCGTAGCGCAGGAAGCTCAGCACGGATTGTTCCCAGTCGTGGCAGTCGACCCAGGCGAAGCCGTCCGCGGTGAAGTCCCGCGTGTACAGTGCCGGCTGCTGGCGGTAGCAGTGGTTCAGGTCGCCCACCCACTGCTGCAGGCCGCCATGCAGCGGGTACTGCAGCACGTGCCATTCGAGGCTCTCGTCGTGCTGCCACTCGCGCCGCTGGCCAAACTCGCCGCCCATGAACAGCAGTTTCTTGCCCGGGTGCGCCCACATGTAGCCGTACAGCAGGCGCAGGTTGGCGAACTGCTGCCACTCGTCGCCCGGCATCTTGCCGATCAGCGCGCCCTTGCCGTGCACCACCTCGTCATGCGACAGCGGCAGGAGGAAGTTCTCAGAAAACGCATACCACAGGCTGAAGGTGATCTGGCCGTGATGGTGACTGCGGAATATCGGGTCGAGCTGGAAGTAGCCCAGCGTGTCGTGCATCCAGCCCATGTTCCATTTGAGGCCGAAGCCGAGCCCGCCGGTGTAGGTGGGGCGCGACACCATCGGCCAGGCGGTGGACTCCTCGGCGATGGTCTGCACGTCCGGGTGGTCGCGGTACACGGCCTCGTTCAGGCGGCGCAGGAAGTCGATCGCCTCCAGGTTCTCGCGCCCGCCGTAGCGGTTCGGGATCCACTCGCCGTCGCCGCGCGCGTAGTCCAGGTACAGCATGGAGGCCACCGCGTCCACGCGCAGGCCGTCGACGTGGTAGTGCTCCAGCCAGAACAGGGCGCTCGACAGCAGGAACGCCCGCACCTCGTTGCGCGCGTAGTTGAAGATGGCGCTGTTCCACTCCGGGTGATAGCCCTGTCTTGGGTCGGCGTGCTCGAACAGGTGCGTGCCGTCGAAATAGGCCAGGCCGTGCTCGTCGGCCGGAAAGTGCGACGGCACCCAGTCCAGGATCACGCCGAGGCCGGCCTGGTGCAGGTGGTCGATCAGGTACATCAGGTCCTGCGGGCTGCCGTAACGGGCAGTCGGCGCGAAGTAACCGGTGGTCTGGTAGCCCCAGGAGCCGTAGAACGGGTGCTCCATGACCGGCAGCAGTTCGACGTGGGTGAAGCCGAGCGCGCGCGCGTGGTCGGCCAGCAGCGGGGCGATTTCGCGGTACGTGAGCGGGCGGTTGCCCTCCTCCGGTACCCGCCGCCAGGAGCCCAGGTGCACCTCGTACACCGCCATCGGCGAATCGAGCGCGTTGGCGCGCCCGCGCCGGGCCATCCACTCCTGATCGCCCCAGGCATAGTCCAGCGACCACACGCGCGAGGCGGTGCGCGGCGGCGGTTCGCTGCACACGGCGAACGGGTCGGCCTTGTCCACCGTGTAGCCGCCGTGGCGCGAGACGATGTGGAACTTGTACAGCGCCCCCGCGGCAGGTCCAGCGACGAAGCCTTCCCAGATGCCGGACTGGTCGTCCCGGCTGCGCAGCGGATGGGCGGCCGGATCCCAGCCGTTGAAATCGCCGATCACCGACACCCGCTCGGCGTTGGGTGCCCACAGCGCGAAGCGGACGCCGTCGTGGTCGTCCTCGCGGCACGGGTGGGCGCCCAGCTTTTGGTACAGCCGGGTGTGCGAGCCCTCCCGGAACAGGTAGATGTCGTGCTCGGTCAGGTGCGGCGGGCCGGGCGCGGCCAAGTTCGGCATGCGGCGCTCCTTTGCGTGGGGCAAATCGGTGAGGCGCTTGTTTTCTACCCTGCCCAGATGAGAAACAGGTTTCAAACCCGCGCCGCCCGGCCGGCATCCGCGCCGCGGCGTCGCGGCGCCGCTACCCGCCGGCTGCCCACGGCCGTGTCGACGTTTGTGGGCGCCCGTGGGGATGCGCCGTCGGAGATGGCATTCGCGCCGGTTGGCGGGACGAGTGCGTCACTGTGCCCGATGTGTCGGCAGGGCCGGCCGACCCGGGCGCCGGACCGCGCGTCGCGCAACGACCGCCGTGTCAGCGTTTGTCGATAACAGGCCGTTGAAAAAGGGCTTCCTGCCCTTTTTCAACTCGGCTCGTCGCGGCACATGTCCGCAACGAGCCCCCCGAATCAAGCGCTTGACGCGCTTGATTCGGGGGCAAACCATCCCTGGCCGGCCTCGGAGCTTGAAAAATTCACAAACTCTCAGAGTTTGTGAAGAAATGCGCGTCCTGCGCATTTCTTGCGTCGCCCGTCCGGTACACGCCCGGACGGGCTCCCGCGAATCAAGCCCTTACGCGCTTGATTCGCGTCCGGCCAC
>NZ_JAQVGQ010000311.1 GCF_028696615.1 Immundisolibacter sp.
GCGACGCCCTGCTTGCGACCCTGCCGCAACTGCCCGGCCGCATCATCCTGGTCGCCAATGAAGTCGGCCTCGGCCTGGTGCCGGAGCACCCGCTCGGCCGCCTGTTCCGCGACGAGGCCGGCCGGCTTAACCAGGCGGTCGCCGCGCTGTGTCCGCGCGTAGTGTTCGTCGCCGCCGGCCTGCCGCTGGTGCTGAAGCAGGACTAAACTCGCCCCCTATCCGGCCGCCGCGGCGGCCCCGACACCGACTTCCCGGGAGTCTCGCCCCATGGACTACGCCATCACCCCGCCCGACCAGACGATTGCCACTGAGCTTCGGCACAAGATCGACCGCAAGACCAAGCCGCTCGGTGCGCTCGGCCGGCTCGAGCCGCTGGCGCTGCAGATCGGCCTCGTGCAGCAGACGCTGACGCCCGAACTGCGCCAGCCGCACATCGTCGTCTTCGCCGGTGACCACGGCGCGGCACGCGCAGGCGTGTCCGCCTATCCGCAGGACGTGACCTGGCAGATGGTGGAGAACTTCCTGGCCGGCGGCGCGGCAATCAACGTCTTCAGCCGGCAGATGGGGCTGGGGCTGACGGTCGTCGACGCGGGGGTCAATCACGACTTCGGCAAGCGCCCTGGCCTCATCGACGCCAAGATCGCACCGGGCACGGCAAACTACATCGAAGAAGCGGCGATGAGCGCCGAACAACGCGATGCAGCCCTGCAACGCGGGCGCGAGATCGCGCATGCGCTGGCGGACAACGGCTGCAACTGCGTCGGCTTCGGCGAGATGGGCATCGGCAACACCGCATCGGCCTCGCTGCTGACGCACTGTCTGGTCGGCGCCGAGCGCGGCGCCGACCTCTACACCGTGACCGGCCGCGGCACCGGGCTGGACGACGCCGGCCTCATCCACAAGCGCGCCCTGCTCAAGCAGGCGCTGGAGCGCGGCGACCGGCCGGCCGATCCGCTGGCGGTGCTGGCCGAATACGGCGGCTTCGAGATCGCGATGATGGCCGGTGCCATGCTCGGCGCCGCCGAACGCAGGATGCTGGTCCTGATCGACGGTTTCATCGTCACCTCGGCACTGCTGGTCGCGCACGCCATCGACCCGAACGTGCTGCCCTACTGCGTGTTCGCCCATCGTTCGCAGGAACCCGGCCACCGCGTCCAGCTCGACCATCTGCTGGCCGAACCGTTGATGTCGCTGGACCTGCGGCTGGGCGAAGGCACCGGCGCCGCGCTGGCCTGGCCGCTGGTGCAGGCGGCCGTGAGCTTCCTCAACGAAATGGCGAGCTTCGAGTCGGCCGGCGTCAGCGATCAGGGCTGACGCACGCGACATGCGCTACCAGCTCGAACTGTTCTTCACCGCGCTCGGCTTCTTCACCCGCCTGCCAGTGCCGGCCTGGGTGCCGTGGTCGCCCGAGCGGCTGAACCACGCAGCGCGCTTCTTTCCGCTGGTCGGCTGGGTGGTGGGGGCCGTCGGCGCGGCCAGCTACGCGGTGTTCGCGCTGGTCCTGCCGGCCTCGCTGGCGGTGATCCTGTCGATGGCGGTGACGATCCGCCTCACCGGCGCCTTCCACGAGGACGGCTTCGCCGACAGCTGCGACGGCCTCGGCGGCGGCTGGGACAAGGCGCAGGTGCTGGCGATCATGAAGGACTCGCGCATCGGCAGCTACGGCACCATCGGCATGGTGCTGATGCTGATGGCGAAGGCGGCGGCACTGATCGAACTCACCCGTCTCGGCGCGACTGCCCCGCAGGGCACCGCGGCCGGCGTCGCCGCCGCGCTGCTCGTCGCCCACCCGCTGTCACGCCTGGCGGCGACCAGCCTCATCCACCTGCTGCCCTACGTGCGCCAGGACGACAGCGCCAAGTCCAGGCAGCTCGCCCGCCGCCTGACGCCGATGGAGCTCGCCATCGCCGGCACCTGCGGCCTGCTGCCGCTGGCCCTGCTTGCACCCGCGGAGGCGCTGGGCGCACTGGTCGCCGTGGTCGCCGTCACCGTCTGGGCCGCCCGCCTCTTCGTGCGCCGGCTGGGCGGCTACACCGGCGACCTGCTCGGCGCGACCCAGCAACTGGCCGAACTCGCCGCCTACCTCGGCCTGCTCGCCGCCCCGCGCCTCGCTGCCTTGGCCGCCGCATAGGACGCCCCGCCATGGAACTGCACCTCATCCGCCACCCGCGACCGGCAATCGAGCCGGGCATCTGCTACGGCCAGCACGACATCGGCCTGGCCGAATCCGCCGCCGAGGTCGCAACCCGCCTGCGCCCGCTGCTGCCCGGCCGCTTCGCGCTGCACGCCAGCCCGCTGATGCGCGCCCGGCTGCTGGCCGAGGAACTCGGCACCCCACGACTGGACGCGCGCCTGAAGGAGATCCACTTCGGCGAATGGGAAGGGCGCACGTTCAGCGCCATCGGCACCGCCATCGACGACTGGGCCGCCGACCCGCTCGGCTTCCGCGCACCGGGTGGCGAATCCGCGCGCGAGATGACGACCCGCGTGCTGCACTGGCTCAGCGACCTGCAGCTTTCCGCCCCCGACGAGCCGGTGGTGATCGTCGCCCACGGCGGCCCGCTGCGCGCCATCGCCGGCCACCTGCTCGGCCTGCCGCCCGAGCGCTGGCTGGGGCTGGACTTCGGCTGCGGGCAGGTGACGCGGCTGGACG
>NZ_JAQVGQ010000312.1 GCF_028696615.1 Immundisolibacter sp.
GCGCTGGTCGGCCGGCTGTGGGCTCGCTCGTCGCGGCTCGCCCGGCGCTGGCCGGCGCCGCGCGCGGCGGCGCTGTCGGCCACGGCGGCGGTGTTCGGTTACGCGGCGCTGGCCGGTTTTGCGGTGCCGGCGCGGCGCACGGCGCTGATGTTCGGCGTGGCGGCGCTCGGCGCGGCCAGCGGGCGCGAGACCTCGGGCGGGCGCCTTTTGGTGCTGGCGGCGCTGGTGGTGCTGGTGCTGGAGCCGCTGGCGCTGCTGGCGAGCGGCTTTTGGCTGTCGTTCGGCGCGGTGGCGGTGTTGCTGTGGCTGGCGCTCGGCCGCGAGCGGCGCGGACCCGCCGCGCCTGCCGATTCGTCCGCTGCGCCCGGGCGCCTGCGCACGCTGTGGCTGGCGGCGCGCGCGGCCGGTTTTTCGGCAGTGCGCCTGCAGGCGGCGGTGGTGCTGGCGCTGCTGCCGCTTACGCTCGGTTTTTTCGGTCAGGTGTCGCCGACCGCGGTGCCGGCCAACCTGCTGGCGGTGCCGCTGCTCGGCCTGCTTGCCGTGCCGCTGACCCTGTTGGGCGTTCTGGCATTGCCGGTGCCGGCGTTGGCGGGTCCGCTGCTGTTTGGCGCCGAGCGGGTGTGCGCCGGCACGTTGGTCGCCCTGGAGGCGCTGCGCCGCGCGGCGCCGGCGCTCGTCTGGCCGCCGGTGCCCTGGCCGTTGCTGGCGGCCAGCGCCGTCGGCGTGCTGGTGCTGCTGGCGCCGCGCGGTTTGCCGGGCCGCTGGCTGGGCGTGTTGTGGTGCCTGCCGGCGCTGCTGTACCGGCCGCCGCTGCCGCCGGTGGGGGGATTCGTCGCCACGGTGCTCGACGTGGGGCAGGGCCTGTCGGTGGTGGTGCGCACGCGCGGGCATGCGCTGGTCTACGACAGCGGCCCCAGGTTCAGCGAGCGCTTCAGCGCCGGCGAGGCCATCGCGCTGCCGGAACTGGCGCGGCTCGGGGCGCGGCGGCTGGATCGGTTGCTGCTGTCGCACGGCGACGCCGATCACGCCGGCGCTGCGGCCGACATCGTGGCCGGCATCCGCACCGAGCGGGTGGTGAGCGGCACGCCGCGACAAATCACCGGCGTGGGCGCGGTCGAGCCGTGCCGGGACGGCCTTGCCTGGACCTGGGATGGCGTGAGTTTCACCCAACTGGCGCCGGGCGCGAGTCTGCCCGCGGCCGCCGACAACGACCGCTCCTGCCTGCTGCTGGTGCGCGCGGCGAATGGCCAAAGCCTGCTGCTGACCGGCGATGCCGAGGTGGCTGCCCAGCGGCGCCTACTCGCGGCCGGGCTGCCGGCGCGCGTGGACGTGCTGCTGGCGCCGCACCACGGCAGCCGCGGCGCGCTGTATCCGCCGCTGATCGCGCGCCTCGAGCCGCGCGAGGTGATTTTCTCGGCCGCCTACCGCAGCCGTTTCGGCCATCCGCATGCGGCGGTCACGGCGGCGTATCGCGCCGCCGGCGCGCGGCTGTGGAACACCGCGCTGGTCGGCGCGGTGCTGGTGGCGAGCGGCCCCGCGCAGCCGCTGATCGATGCCCAGCGCCTGCGCGACCGGCATTGGTGGCGGTCAGGGGCGCCTGAGGCGCCGTGATAGACTCGCCGGTCCGCCGACGCGCGGGCAGCGTGTTCATTTTCAAGGTTCCTCGTCGCTCAACATCGGGTCTAGGCCGCCGTGTGGGAACTGCTCAAGGCCGGCGAGTGGCCGGTCATTCCGTTGGTTTTGTGTTCCATCCTGGCGCTCGGCATCGTGCTCGAGCGGGCCTGGGCGCTGCAGCGCCGGCGCGTGCTGCCGCCCGGCCTGCTGCAGCAGGTCGAGCACTGGTGCACGGCGGGCGAGGTGGATGCGGCGCGCATCCGCGCCCTGCGTGAGCACTCGCCGCTCGGGCGCATCCTGGCGGCGGTGCTGCTGCACGGCGGCGAGGACCGCCAG
Organism: Immundisolibacter sp.; assembly: GCF_028696615.1. Taxonomy (GTDB): domain Bacteria; phylum Pseudomonadota; class Gammaproteobacteria; order Immundisolibacterales; family Immundisolibacteraceae; genus Immundisolibacter. Next base: position 1,951 of record NZ_JAQVGQ010000312.1, read on the forward strand.
CGCCAGCGCGAGAACGTCGAGGACACCGGCCGGCACCTGACGCTGGAGCTCGAGCGGTACCTGAACGCGCTGGGCACGCTGGCCACCATCTCGCCGCTGATCGGCCTGTTCGGCACCGTGATCGGCATGATCGAGACCTTCAACGCCATCAGCCTGTCGGGCATCGGCGCGCCCGAAAAACTCGCCGGCGGCATCGCCATCGCGCTGGTCAACACGGCCTTCGGGTTGTTCGTGGCCATCCCGAGCTACATCTTCCACCGCTATTTCCGCGGCCGGGTGGACGAACTGGTGGCCGACCTGGAACAACAGGCGGCGGAACTGGCCGAGTCGCTGGCGCATCTGTCCGAGCGCCTGCAGCGCGAGCGCGCGGCGCGCCGGGCATGAATTTCCGCACCCGGCGTCGGCCGGACGACGTGGAACTGAACTTCGTGCCGCTGATCGACGTGCTGATCGTGCTGCTGATCTTCCTGATGGTGACCACCAGCTTCAGTCGCCTGGGTCAGCTCAAGGTGGACCTGCCGCAGGCGGCCAGTGACGCCGCTGCACCGACCGACAACGCCATCGAGCTGGCCATCGCTGCCGACGGCAAGTGCACGCTGGGTGCGCAAACCATCGCCGCCGGCGACATCGCCGGCCTCGCCGCCGCCCTGCGCGCGGCGGCTGGCGGGCGCCAGGATGCCGTGCTGGTGCTGGCGGTCGAT
>NZ_JAQVGQ010000313.1 GCF_028696615.1 Immundisolibacter sp.
AGGCGGGATCGAACCGCCGACCTCAACACTGCCAGTGTTGCGCTCTCCCAGCTGAGCTATGGCCCCGTGCAAGGGGCGCGAAATGTACCGATTCGCGCGCCGCGGTGTCAAGCGTCGGCGCGGCTGCGCAGCCACTGCACGGCGCGCTCGAGCCGCCCCAGCACGCGGCCGCGGCCGATCAGCTGCAGCGTCACATCGATGGCCGGCGACACCGCGCCCCCGGTCAGCGCCACGCGCAGCGGCTGCGCCAGCTGGCCGAATTTGAGGCCGTGCTCGGCGGCGACCTGCTCGACCAGCGCGTGCAGCGCCGGTGCCTGCCAGTCGCCGAGCTGCTCGAGGTGGGTGTGCAGCGCCAGCAGCGGTTCGACGACCTCGGCAGTCAAATGCTTGGCCGCGGCGGCCGGCTCGTAGGCGTCGAACTCGCGGTAGAACGGCAGCGCCTTGTCGGCCATCTCGACCAGCGTCTTGCAGCGTTCGCGCAGCGCGATCACCACCTCGCGCAGCGGCGGGCCGTCCAGCGCCGGGTCGACGCCGCGCCGGCCCATGAACGGGCTCAGGTGCCGGGCCACGTGGTCGGGGTCGCTGGTTTTGATGTAGTGCTGGTTCAGCCACAGGAGTTTGTCGGGATTGACGGCCGCCGCGGCGCGGTTGACCTGCGTGATGTCGAACAGCGTCACCAGCTCGTCCAGCGAGAACACCTCCTGGTCGCCGTGCGACCAGCCCAGGCGCACCAGGTAGTTCAGCAGCGCCTCGGGCAGGATGCCGTCGTCGCGGTACTGCAGCACGCTGACCGCGCCGTGGCGCTTGGACAGGCGCGCGCCGTCCGGGCCGAGGATCATCGGCACGTGTGCGTACTGCGGCGGCGTTGCGCCGAGCGCGCGCAGGATGTTGATCTGCCGAGGCGTGTTGTTGAGATGATCGTCGCCGCGGATGACGCAGGTGACGCCCATGTCCATGTCGTCGACCACCACGGTGAAGTTGTAGGTGGGCGTGCCGTCGCTGCGCGCGAGCACCAGGTCGTCGAGCTCCGTGTTGCTGAAGGCGACGCGCCCGCGGATGAGGTCGTCCACCACCACCTCGCCGTCGAGTGGATTGCGAAAGCGGATCACCGACGGCGGGTTGCCGGGCGGCGGGGTGGCGAGGTTGCGGCAGCGGCCGTCGTAGCGCGGCTTTTCCTTGCGCGCGAGCTGCGCCTCGCGCCGCGCGGCGAGGTCTTCCGGCGTGCAGTAGCAGCGGTAGGCGTGGCCGCTTTCGAGCAGCTGATCCAGCACCTGCCGGTACCGTTCGAAGCGCTGGCTTTGGTAGAACGGCCCTTCGTCGTAGTTCAGGCCCAGCCAGGCCATGCCTTCCAGGATGGCGTTGACGGATTCTTCCGTGGAGCGCTCGCGGTCGGTGTCCTCGATGCGCAGGATGAAGGTGCCGCCGTGGTGGCGCGCATGCAGCCAGGCGAACAGCGCCGTGCGCGCGCCGCCGATGTGCAAATAGCCGGTGGGACTGGGGGCGAAGCGGCTGCGTACGCTCATGCTGTGGATTCTGACGACGGGACGGGGGCGGTAGTTTAGCCGGCGGGGCTGGCGAACCGCCTTCGCGGCCGGTCGGTTTTGGCGTGCGGATCGGCCCGGCGTTTGACCGCATCCGGGTGGACGCCTACAATCCGCGCCCCACACGGGACATCCCCGGGGCGATTAGCTCAGCGGTAGAGCACTACCTTCACACGGTAGGGGTCGCTGGTTCGATCCCAGCATCGCCCACCATCTTTATCGAAAAAACGCCTGGCCCGTGCCGGGCGTTTTGCGTTTTGGGCCGCGCGCCGCCGCGCCCGGGTCCACTCGCTACAATCCGCTCCCCGTTTCGATCCGCCGACAGGCCGCGCCGCCCATGGACAAGCTGACCAACATCAACGTCGTCGAGCAGCAGCTCATGCCGACCCCGGCCGAGGTGCGCGGCCGTTTGCCGCTGACGCCGGCTGCCGAGCGTACCGTGCTGGAGGGCCGCGCCGCCGTGCAGGCCATCCTGGACCGGCGCGACCCGCGTCGCTTCGTGGTGGTCGGCCCGTGCTCCATCCATGATCTGGACGCCGCCCGCGAGTACGCGCGGCGCCTGCGCGCGCTGGCGCAGGACGTGAAGGACACGCTGCTGATCATCATGCGCGTGTACTTCGAGAAGCCGCGCACGTCCACCGGCTGGAAGGGCCTCATCAACGACCCGCGCATGGACGACTCCTTCCACATCGAGGAAGGCGTCCTGCTGGCGCGCGGGCTGCTGCTGGAGCTGGCCGAAATGGGGCTGCCGGCGGGCACCGAGGCGCTCGACCCGATCATGCCGCAGTACCTGCACGACCTGATCACCTGGACCGCCATCGGCGCGCGCACCACCGAATCGCAAACCCACCGCGAGATGGCCAGTGGTCTGTCGACCGCGGTCGGCTTCAAGAACGGCACCGACGGCGGCATCGAGGTGGCCATCAACGCCATGAAGTCGGCGGCCAGCCCGCACAGTTTCCTGGGTATCAACCTGCAGGGGCAGTCGGCGGTGATCCGCACCCGCGGCAATCCGTACGGGCACCTGGTGCTGCGCGGCGGGCATGACCGGCCCAATTACGACTCGGTGGCGGTGGCGCTGTGCGAGCAGGCGC
>NZ_JAQVGQ010000071.1 GCF_028696615.1 Immundisolibacter sp.
CGCCGCGGCGGCCCCTTTGTGGTTCTGGACGGCGATAATGGACCGACGCTCCGCCACCCACGCCCGTCGACAGCGCCCATGCACCCAGACCCTCACACCCTCGCCACCATCGACGCGCAGGTCCGCGCGGCGCTTGCCGAAGACGTCGGCACCGGCGACCTCACCGCCGGCCTGATCCCGGCGGACGCGCAGGCCACGGCGCGCGTCGTCTGCCGCGAAGCGGCGGTGATCTGCGGGCGCGACTGGTTCGATGCCGTGTTCCGGCAGCTCGACCCCGCGCTGCGGATCGATTGGCGCGTGGCCGACGGCGACGCCGTCGATGCCAACCAGGTGCTGTGCGAGCTCGCCGGCCCGGCGCGGGCGCTGCTCACCGGCGAGCGCTGCGCGCTCAACTTCTTGCAGACCTTGTCCGGCACCGCCACCACGACGCGGCGCTTCGTGGCGGCGCTCGGCGAGGTGCGCACGCGCCTGCTAGACACCCGCAAAACCCTGCCCGGCCTGCGTCTGGCGCAGAAATACGCGGTGCGCTGCGGCGGCGGTCACAACCACCGCAAGGGGCTTTACGACGCCATCCTGATCAAGGAAAACCACATCGCCGCGGCCGGCTCGGTGACGGCGGCGGTCCAGGCCGCCCGCCGGCAGGCGCCCGCCGGCACGCCCATCGAAGTGGAGGTCGAGACGCTCGATCAGCTGCGCGAGGCGCTGGCCGCCGGCGCGCCGCAAATCCTGCTCGACAACTTTTCCCTGCCGATGATGCGCGAAGCGGTGGCGCTCGCCGCCGGCAAGGCCACGCTGGAGGCCAGCGGCGGGGTGGCACTCGATCAGCTGCGCGCCATCGCCGACACCGGCGTCGATTTCATCTCCGTGGGCGCGCTCACCAAGCACGTGCAGGCGGTGGACCTGTCCATGCGCGTGTCGGGCATCACGCTGCGGGCGTAACCTCCCGGACGGCAAAATGGCCCCGCGGGGCCATTTTGCATGTGCCGATCAGCGCGCCATCAGCAGCGCCAGCGGCCGTTCACCATGTCGTCCACCACCTTGTACTGGTGGCGCACGGCGACTTCCTGATCCGACAGGATGATGTGCTCGATGGCGCCCGAATCGAGCCCGGCCTGCGTGGTCTCCACGGTCGACAGGTCCTCGCGCAGCAGGTCGCGCAGGTAGACCTTGGAGTACTCGCGGCTGATGCGCTCGCCGGCGTTGGCGGGCGGCAACATGTAGAAGTTGTACTCCCAGTGCGTGCGGTCCACCGCCACCGGCCAGAAGTGGTAGGTGAAGAACCAGCTGCTGGACACGTCCACGAAAAAGTTTGGGAAGCACACGTTGATGTCGAACAGCCAGTTGGGGTGCCCGGCCGGGTTGGTGCCCGGCACGCGCGCGGTGCCGGCGTTGCCCTCGTGCAGCCACAGCGACTGCGCGTACTTGAACGACAGCGCCTCGGCCGGCGTGGGCTGGTAGTCCGGGTTGAACGGCACCGAGGCCGAGCGGTGCGGACCGTACAGGCGCACCGAGGTCAGGTGCGCGTAGGGGTCGTCCTCGGTGCAGCCGGCGGCGGTGGCGGTCAGCTTGTGCACGAAGCGGCCGTGGTAGGACTCCTGGAAGGCGTCGATGAACACCTTCCAGTTGCAGTTCACGTCGGCCTTCAGCGTGTGCATGCGCCGCATGGTGTGGAACGGGAAGTCACGAATCTGCTCGCCGAAGCCACCGAGGTACTGCGCCAGCGGCGCCGCATCGGCATTGACCGTCACGAAAATAAAGCCGGCGAAGGTCTCGCAGCGCACCGGCGGCAGGCCGAGCTTGGCGCGGTCGAGATCGAAGAACGCCTCCTCGTCCGGCACGAACACGCACCGCCCGGCCGTGTCGTAGGTCCAGCCGTGGAAACCGCAGGCGAAGCCCCGGGCATTGCCGCGACCCTTTGCCACCTGGTTGCCGCGGTGGCGGCAGACGTTGTGAAACGCCCGCACCTGCCCGTCCTCGCCGCGCGCGAGGATGATCGATGCCTTCAAGATGGCGATGTCGCGCACCATGTAATCGCCGGGGTTCGGGATGTCCTCGACGCGGCCGAGGTTCAGCCAGACTTTCTTGAAAATGGCCTCGCGCTCGCGCTCGAAATACTCGGGCGATACCACCGGCGCCACCGGCACCGGACCGGTGCCAAGCTCGGGCCACTGCGCGAGGTACGGATGCGGGATCTCGGCGGGCTTGTTCATGGGGGAGTCTCCGTGTGATGTCCGGTCAGGCCGGCAGGATGTGAAAGCGCTCGGCGGCGAAGCCCCACGGCACGTCGGGGTCCTTGTAAATCTCCACCGCCGGCGCCACTTCCATGAACATCAGCGCCAGATCGAGCAGCGTCTGCTCGCCGGGCGCAAGACTGTCCAGCGGCCGCACGTTGAGGTGCTGGATAATGGCGTCCATGCGCGGCAGCAACGCGTTGTAAAAGTCCTGCAGCTCGGCCATGGACGAGGCCAGGCGCTTGCGGTTGCGCGCCGCCTCGTCGCCGATGGCCCAGACCGCGCATAGCGGCTCCAGGTCCGCAAATTCCTGGGGTAGGCTCACCATTTTTCCCCTCCTGCCATCTTGACTGCCGACAAATTCCCGGCTCGGCCCTCATGCTGGCGCTTTCACCGCGTCCGCGCAAGCCCTTCCGAATGACCGTTAAGCCATGCTGATCACACTACGCGACGTCACTGTCCAGTACAGCCGCGAACCGGTGCTGGACCGCGTCAACCTCACCGTCGAGGACGGCGAACGGCTGTGCCTGGTCGGCCGCAACGGCGCCGGCAAGTCCACGCTGATGCGCCTGCTGGCCGGCGCGCTGGAGCCGGACGGCGGCGAGATCGAGCGCCGCGACGGCCTGCGCGTGGCGCAGTTGCCGCAGGAAGTACCGACCGACATCGCCGGCAGCGTGTACGCGGTGGTGAGCACGGGGCTCGGCGAGCGCGGCCGGCTGCTGGACGAGTACCACACGGCCGTGGCCGACCACGCGCCCGCCGAGCGTCTTGCCCAACTGCAACACGCGCTCGAAGCCGCCGGCGCCTGGAGCGCGCGCATCGAGGTGGACGCGCTGCTGACGCGCATGGGCCTGCCGGCGGAAATGGACTTCCGGCAGCTGTCGGGCGGCATGAAGCGGCGCGTGCTGCTGGCCCGCGCGCTGGTCGGCCAGCCGGACCTGCTGCTGCTCGACGAGCCGACCAACCATCTCGACATCGCCGGCGTCACCTGGCTCGAAGAGTTCCTGCTCGGGGCGTCGCTGACGCTGGTGTTCATCAGCCACGACCGGGCGTTTCTGGACCGCATCGCCACGCGCATCGTCGAAGTCGACCGTGGCGCGCTGCACAACTGGCCCGGCCGCTACGCCGACTACCGCCGCCGCAAGGCCGACGCGCTGGCCGCCGAACAGGCCGCGAACCGCGAGTTCGACAAGAAGCTCGCCGAGGAAGAAGCCTGGATCCGCCGCGGCGTCAAAGCCCGCACCACGCGCAACATGGGCCGCGTGCGGGCGCTCGATGATCTTCGCGAGCAGGCCGCCGCGCGGCGCAAGTACCAGCAGCGCGCCGCCATCCGGGCGCAGTTTGGCGAGCAGTCGAGCAAGCGCGTGCTGGAGGCGAAGAACGTCAGCTCCCGCATTGCGGACACCACCGTACTGCGCGATTTCAGTTTCAAGCTGCAGCGCGGCCAGGTGCTGGGCGTGATGGGACCGAACGGCTGCGGCAAGACCACGCTGCTGAACGTGCTGCTCGGTCTGCGCGCGCCGGACAGCGGCACCCTGGTGCACGGCGAGAACCTGCAGATCGCCTACTTCGACCAGAACCGCGAGCAGCTCGACCCGGACCGCGATGCGGCCTGGAACATCGCCGAAGGCGCCGACCGCATCGACTTCGACGGCCGCTCGATGCACGTGCTGGGCTACCTGAAAGCGTTTTTGTTCACGCCCGAACGCGCCCGCACCGCCACGCGCCTGCTGTCCGGCGGCGAGCGCAACCGCCTGCTGCTGGCGCGGCTGTTCGCCAAGCCATCCAACGTGCTGGTGCTGGACGAGCCGACCAACGACCTCGACGTCGAGACGCTGGAGCTACTCGAAGACCTGATCCTCGACTACCCCGGCACGGTCCTGCTGGTCTCGCACGACCGCGCCTTCGTCAACGAAGTGGTCGACGGTCTTCTGGTGCACGAAGGCGAGCGCGGCTTTCGCCATTACGTAGGCGATTACGACGACTGGCTGCGCCAAACTGCCAGCGCCGAGCGCAGCGGCGCGCCTGGCAAGCCAGCCGAGAAAGGCCCCGCCAAACCCACCCGCCAAGCGGCTGCCGCCAGCCCTGCCGCGGGCGCCAGCCGCCTCGGCCAGGCCGAACAGCGCGAGCTCAAACGCCTGCCGCAGGACATCGAAAAACTCGAAGCCCGCATCGGTGCCCTGCACGAACGCATGGCCGCACCCGAGTTCTACCAGCAGTCAGTCGACGCCCAGCGCGCCGTGCAACACGAACTGGCGCAACTGAACAACGCGCTGGAACGCGCCTTCGAGCGCTGGCAGGAGCTCGAAAGCCGGCAAAACAGCGCAGCGCCAGCGGGCACCGCCTGATGTGACCCGCGGCGCCACGACCGCGCGCCCCACCAATGGAATGCTGCACCGCGGCCCATGCCACGACGCCCCGCACGCAAGGCGCTGAATCACTAGACGTTTTACAGAAATCGCGCCGAGACGCCCTGACCCGGGAAGAAGTGGCCGGATGAGCCGAATCACTGAGCGCGCGACCCAGCGGGCCAAAGTGGCCGCCCCGCGCCCACGCTCACGCAACCAAGCCGTCTCAGATAAATGGCAGCCTGATGGAATAAAAATGTGAGCGCCCAATCGTAAGCCCCGGACTTGCCGAAAAAGTTTTGGGTTAAGGTGTATCACGCTGCTAAGCAAACGCTGACAAATTCCCTCCCTGGAATTTTCAGCTCGCCGCCGCGCGGTGCACGCCCGCGCGGCGCTCCCTGAATCAAGGGCTTATGCCCTCGATTCAGGCCGGGGTTTCCTGCCCCGGGTGGGATGCGCTGAATAAATCAGCGCATCCCAAACACTGGCCCTACAAGGAACCAAGGCATGCAATCGACGGACAACACCAACACCACGCCGGCTGGCGCTTCGATCGAGGCTGCCCCCATGGAAGGGGGCGATCTCATCGTCCACTACCTGCAACAAATCGGCGTCGAGTACGTGTTCGGTGTTCCCGGCGGCGCCATCGAACCCCTGGTCAACGCCATCGCCCGCGGCATGCGCCGCGGCGGGCCCAAACTGGTCGTCGCCCGCCATGAGTCCGGCGCGGCCTTCATGGCCGACGGCTACGCCCGCGAAACCGGCAAGCTCGGCGTGTGTTTTGCCACCACCGGCCCCGGGGCTACCAATATGATCACGGGGGTGGCTAGCGCCCATCAGGATGGCATCCCGCTCCTTGCCATCACCGCCCAGACCAAGCTTGAAAACTTTGGTCGCGGAGGGCTTCAAGAATCAAGCTGCACAGCCATCGATACGATTGGCATCTATAAGCACATTACCAAATACAACACTCTCATATCACACCAAAACCAACTCGAACGCAAGCTGATCAAGGCCATTCTTTCGGCATTTCAACAACCATGCGGCGCAGTTCACTTAAGTGTGCCGCTTGATATCACACGAGCCATCACTCAACCACCAAGCCTTGCTCCCAATTTGGCCGATTTGATCAAAAAACCCAGCACTATCGATCGCGCCAAAGTTGAAGACTTGTACGCAAAAATTTCCGGCGCGCGAAAAATCTGCTTCCTCTTAGGCGAAGGCGCGCGCGGTGCCGTTGGCCGCATTCTCGCCCTCGCCCTGCGCCTTGATGCGCCCGTGCTAACGACACCTTACGGAAAGGGATTGATAAGCCCTTTTCACCGCCAGTTTCGTGGAGTTATTGGCATGGGAGGACATCGAAGCGCCCTCGCAACGCTCAACAACCAGTCAGTCGATTATATAATTGCCGTGGGAACCAGCTTTGGCGAATTCGCCACCGGCAGCTGGCCAGATGCGGCCCTCCATCATCGTCTTATTCATGTGGATGCCAACCCAGAACACTTTCATGGCTCACACATGGCGCAGCTCCATATTCTTGGCGACCCTCTGGCAATCTTCAATCAAATTGATGAATTCTTGGGTCCGTCGCAACCACTTGAAACAACAAACAAAAGAGAAACCTTCACGGCGCCCAACCAGGTCATTGGGCAGCAAAGCCTGTCAATTTTTCATTCCACGCCCAATACCACATCAACGTCTTTCCACCACATCCCCAACTGCTCTCTCGACGACCCAGAGAAATACCTCTCCGACGCATCCCCCATAAAACCGCAACGATTAATGGGAATTCTGCCCAGAGTTCTCCCGGCCGGAACTCGCTTTATTGCCGACGGCACTGGCGCCAATTTCTGGGCAATACACTACTTGCATATTCCCGATCGAAGAATCGCAGAAAGACGCTCCGCAGCAGATCGCCGCAACCTGCCGATGATCTCGACCGATAACCGGACTACGTCGGCCCGCCGACGCACAGATCAACGCCAAACAAGTGAAAGCCTCTTCCGTTGCCCCGGCGAGTTTGGCTCAATGGGATGGGGACTGGGCGCAGCGATCGGCACCGCGCTTGGTAGTCCTGATATGCCGGTAGTGGTACTGACCGGAGATGGCAGCATGTTGATGAACGGCCAGGAAATGACCGTCGCACTACAAAAACAACTGTGCGTCATTTTTGTTGTCATGAACGATTCCGCATTAGGCACAGTCAAACATGGGCAAAGACTTTCTGGCGCCGAGCCCATCGGCTTCGATCTACCAGAAGTTAATTTCGCAGCCATGGCCCAGGCAATGGGAATCAATGCCTGCCGCATTCAAAGCCCAACACAGCTTATTAGCATCGATTTCTTCAAGATTTGCCAAAAGAAGCAGCCTTATTTAATAGACGTCTTGGTCGACACAGAAGAAGTGCCCCCCTTGGGTGGACGAATGAAGGCTTTGGAGGCGATATCGTGAGTTATGCTTCGCGATCAGAATCCATCCAAACTAACATTTGGCAGGAGGAGGCTGAGCCCGACAACCCCTTCGCGGCCGCCGCCTGTTACTGCCGCGGCTACGATGTCTACGGCGACCTGCTGCGCAAGGCGAGCCTGGTCGACTACCTGTACCTGCTGCTGGCCGGCGAGCGTCCGGCGCCGGCCCAGGCGCACCTGCTGGAACGCCTTGCCATCGCGCTGGCCAACCCCGGCCCGCGCGAGGCGAGCGTGCACGCGGCCATGTGCGCCGGCGTCGGGGGCTCGCCTGCGGCTGCCATGCTGATGGCGGCGCTCGGCGTCGGCGCCGGCAATCTCGGCGGCGGCCACGAGGTACGCGTGGCGCTGGAAGCCTGGGAACGGCTCGGCTGCGACCTTGCGGCCTGGCAGACATTCCTCAAAAACCCGCCGCAGCCCGAACGGGCCGACATCTGGACCCCCATGGAGCACGCGCCGGGGTTCGATCCCCACGGCACGCGCTGCGCCACGCCGGTGCTGCAGACGCTCGATGCCCTGGCCGAGATCGGCGCCGGCCAGCACCTGCCGTGGTTGGCGCAGCACCGGCTCACCCTCGAAACGGCGGCCGGCGCGCCACTGGCCATGTCCGGCGTGGCAGCGGCGGCCTGTCGCGATCTCGGACTCGGCGCCGAACAGGGCGAAATGCTCTACCTGCTGCTGCGCCTGCCGGGCGCCGCCGCGCACGCGCTGGAACAAAAACAGTACGGCTTCAAGCGCTTTCCGTTCTTTCACGGCGCGGTCGAGTATGTGGGGCCGAGCGCCGACACCGCGTGAAACGCAAACGCCGGGCGTCGAAAACCCTTCTACCCGGACGCACCGCCCCCGTAGCAGCGGCTTCAGCCACGAATGGCGAGGTTCGAGCGACGACGCGTCCGCTGAAGCCGCTCCCACGGCTGCCCTCACGACGAGCCATGTGAAGCAATGAACACACCCAATTCGTCAATCCTGTCGCAATACGAAGACCACTGGCCGACCGAACTCGGCGCGGTGTCGGTGGCGGACGGCAAGGTCACGTTTCGAGGGCATGACCTGCTGAATGCGCTGGAAGACTTGAGCTGGATGGATCTGCTGATGTACGGCATCACCGGTCGCCGTTTCAGCCCAGCCCAGCTCGAGCTGTTCCAGGGACTGTGGAAAATCTCCGCCAGCTACCCCGAACCCCGCATCTGGAACAACCGCGTGGCGGCGCTGGGGGGCAGCGTCCGCAGCACGCCGGGCTTGGCGCTCGGGGCGGCCATTGCAGTGACCGATGCCACCATTTATGGCCAGCGGCCCATGGTTGCCGCGTTCGATTTTCTGCAACGCGCGCGCGCCGCCCGTGACGGCGGCGTGCCATTGCGGGATTTCGTGATCCGGGAACTGAAACAGCACCGCACCATCCCCGGCTACGGTCGCCCACTGCGCAACGTGGACGAGCGCCTGGCGCCAGCGCAGCGGCTGGCACGGCGCCTCGGACTGTGGGGCGGCGTGCATACTCTGCTTTCGCTGGAGGTGGCCGACATCCTCAAATCCCATCGCATGGGCATGAACGTGGCCGCACTGGCGGGCGCCCTGTACGCGGACCAAGAGCTCACTGCCACCGAATACCAGTACGCAACGTTATTGGCGTTTAGTGCGGGATTGATTCACTGCATGTCAGATGCCGCCCTGCATCCGGAAGGCGCTTTATTCCCGCTGCGCTGCGAGCGCCTGCAATATCACGGGCCGGCCCGGCGCGTTTGGTAGAGCCACCTCCCGACCCCGGCTGAGTACCGATATGACCCGCCGCAACCGTCCCATGGGGCGCGACAAATGCTGGGCCCTGGCCGTGCTCGCGACATGCGTGGCCACCGCTTGCGTCTGCGCCCAGCCGCAGAGCGCCGACGAAGCCGCCTTGGCCGAAATCTACGGCAGCGCCGAGATGGTCAGCATCGCCACCGGCAACGCGCAGCCGCTGCGACAGAGTCCGGCGATTGCCAGCGTCGTGACCGCCGAGGACATCGCCGCGATCGGCGCCACGGAACTGAACGAAGTGCTTGAAACGGTGCCCGGCCTTCACGTCGGGGCATCCGGCGTGGGATACAAGCCCATATTTTCCATCCGCGGCATTCACACCCAGACCAATCCGCAGGTGCTGGTCCTCATCAACGGCCTGCCCATCAAAAACGTATTCGATGGCCAACTCGGCGCGTCCTGGGGCCGCATGCCGGTCACCGGCATTGCGCGCATCGAGGTCATTCGCGGCCCCGGTTCGGCCCTTTACGGTGCCGACGCGTTTGCGGGCGTGATCAACATCATCACCAAAGCCGCCGCCGACGTGCACGGCCTGGAGGTCGGGGCGCGCGCGGGGTCGTTCGACCGCAACGACCAGTACGCCCAATGGGGCGGCACCATCGGTGGCTTCGAATCGTATTTCTACGTCGAACGCTACCGCAGTGACGGCCCCAGCCGCACCATTTCTGCCGATGCCCAGAGCACGCTGGACGGCCTGTTCGGCACCAGCGCATCGCTGGCGCCCGGGCCGGTCAACCTGAACCGCGACAACATCGAGGCACGGGCCGACGTCAGTCGCGGCCACTGGCGGCTGCGAAGTGGCTTTCAGGAAGTCAATGATATCGGTGTCGGCGCCGGAGTCAGCCAAGCCCTCGACCCCACCGGCCGCGGCGACGGCCGGCGCCTGAGCGCCGATCTGAGCTACGACAATCCCGATTTCGGCAACCACCTCGGCCTGAACGGCAGCCTGAGCTATTACGACGTCCAGAACCTGGCGCGCTTGACGCTGTTCCCGCCCGGCGCCTTTGGCGGCGCGTTTCCGAACGGCGTGATCGGCAATCCCGACGTCTACGAGCGTCACTACCGCGGCGAGCTGAGCGCGCTCTACACCGGCATCGACCGCCACCGCCTGCGCCTGGGCGGCGGTTACCGCAAGGAAGACCTGTACAAGGTGGAAGAAAGCCGCAATTACACGTTGGTCGACCTCGGACCGCCGCTCGGCACCCTGCCTTTCCCGTTGGGATCGCTGGTGGATGTCAGCGACATCGCCGCCTTCGTGCGCGAGGAAAACCGCACCATCGCCTACGCCTTTGCACAGGACGAATGGAACCTGCGCCGCGACTGGACGCTCACCGCCGGCTTGCGGCTGGACGATTATTCGGACTTCGGCACCACGCTGAATCCGCGCCTGGCGCTAGTGTGGCAAACCAGCTATGCGCTGACTACCAAGCTGTTGTATGGACGGGCGTTTCGGGCTCCTTCATTCCAGGAACTCTATGCCGTCAATAACCCGGCCAACATCGGCAACCCCTCGCTCGATCCCGAAACCATCGACACGCTCGAACTCGGCCTCGACTGGGACGCCGGGCGAGACCTGCGCACGGCGGTCAACGTCTTTTATTACCGCATGGACGACATCATCCGCTTCGTGCCCGATCCGGCGCCGGCCACCAGCGCCACCGCCCAGAACACCGGCCGCCAGACCGGCTATGGACTGGAAACGGAACTGGCCTGGCAGGCGTCGCGACGCCTGCGCCTGTCTGGCAACTACGCGTATCAGAAATCCACCGACGACGCGGCCGACGACGACGTGGGCTTTGCGCCGACGCATCTGGCCTATGCGCGTGCGGACTGGACCTTCACACCGCAATGGAGCCTGTCGGGGCAGGCCGTCGGCGTGTTCGATCGCAAGCGGGCGCCCGGCGACGAGCGCCCCAAGGTCGGGGATTATCTGAGCTGCGACCTCACCCTGCGCGGCCAGCACTTGTTCGGCGATGACTGGGGCATGCGGCTGTCGGTGCACAACCTATTCAACAGCGACGTGCGCGAGCCGAGCGCTTCGGCCTTGATCCCGAACGACCTGCCGATGGCCGGACGCAATATGTTCATCGAGATCAGCAAGCAGTTTCTATGATCCCGGTGGCCACCTTCGGCGCCCTACTGCCCGCCCCGCGTCCTACGACACCCATTGAAAGCAACCGTTCACCTGCTGGTTTTGGCCCTGCTCGCCGGCGTCGCCTGCACGGTCTGCGCCGCCGAAGTGCTGGTGGTGATGCCGGACGTGCGCGAGCCGTACCGGTCCATCCTGCAGCAAA
>NZ_JAQVGQ010000072.1 GCF_028696615.1 Immundisolibacter sp.
ATGCCTGGGTCGGCGCGCAGTGGGGGCGCTTTCTGGCCGATCACGGCGGGCCGGCGCGGCTGGTCGACGCCTATGTCAAATCGAGCTTTGGCCTCAACACCCCGGCGGTGCTGGCCGGCGCCGTGCATCGCGCCTGTGCACTCGCCATGGACGCGCCGCAGGGGCCGGTGTTTCTGTCGCTGCCGTTCGAGTATCTGCACCAGACGGCGGTTCTGCCGGCGCCGGCGCGTTACGCCTACCCGAGCCTGCCGCAACCGGCGCGCGCGCCGCTCGAGCGCGCCGCGACGTGGCTGCGCGCGGCGCAAAACCCGCTCATCATCGTCGAGAACGCCGCCCGCAATGCCGACGAGGCAGCCCGCCTGGTGCAGCTCGCCGAGCGCCTGGGCGCCGGCGTGGTGGAGGGCCAGCACCCGGGTTACGTGAACTTCCCGCGCCGGCACGCGCTGCACGCCGGCTTCTATGCCCAGCCTTACCTCAAAGACGTCGATGCGGTGCTGATGCTGGAGGCCCCTGGGCCGTGGTATCCGCCGACCGCCATGACGCCGCCCGCCGCCAAGCTCATCAACGTGGCGCAGGACCCGCTGCGTGGGCGCGATCCGTATACGGGTTTCACGGCCGATCTGATCGTGCCGGGCGATGCCATGGCGGCGGTGGATGCGCTGCTGGAACTCATCCCGACCGCCACCGCCGGCGCCGGCGAGCGGATTGCCGCCTGGGGCGAGCGCGCCACGGCGCGGCGCGCACAGTGGCGCGAGCAGGCGCTGGCGCAGGCGGGCGCCACGCCCATCGACGCGCGCTTTGCCTGCCACGAGCTGAACGCCTGCCTGCCGGACGACGCCGTCATCGTCGACGAGACCATCCTCACGCACCACACCATCATCAACGTGATGGATCGCCTGCGGCCGGGGCACTTCATCAACGCGCTGTCGGGTGGCCTGGGGCTCGGTCTGGGCATGGGGCTTGGCGCGGCGATCGCGCTGCCGGACACGCTGCCGGTGGTGTTCGTGGGCGACGGCACCTACAACTACAACCCCGCCCTGGCGGCGCTCGGTTTCGCCCAGCAATACGGCATCGGCCTGCTGACCGTCATCTTCAACAACGGCCACTACCGCTCCATGCAGATGGGCACCGAGTTTCTGTACCCGCAGGGCGCGGCGGTCATGCACCGCAACCACGTCAGCTCGCCGATCGCGCCCACGCCCGACTACGGCCAGCTGGCGCTGCTGTTCGGCGGCCACGGCGAGCGGGTGGACGATCCCGCGCAGATTCGCGCCGCGGTGGAGCGTGCGGTGGCGGCGGTGCGCGCGGGCAGGCCGGCCATCGTGGACCTGCGCATCGGCGACGAGACCGCTTTCCTGGCCAAACTGTTCGGCGGCTGAGGGCTTGTGAATTTTTCAAGCGCCGAGGCCGGCCAGGGATGGCCGGACGCGAATCGAGCCCTTGAGGGCTTGATTCGCGGGAGCCCGTCCGGGCGTGTACCGGACGGGCGACGCAAGCAATGCGCAGGACGCGCATTTCTTCACAAACCCTGAGGGCGCAGTGGCGGCGCTTCAGCGCCGCCAACGGCCGTCCGATATAAAGTCCCGCGGCCGCCTGCAGCGGCTGCCGCGCCGCGGGGCGTGCGTCCCGCGGTCCGTCTATCACTGCGAACCGGACCCCATGTCGAACCACAGCGCCCCGTTGCCGCTCGCCCACCTCGAAGCTCAACTCGGCCGCGTCCAGGACGGCGCCTGGCAGGCGCAATTCCGCGGCCTGCGCCTGTCGAGCGTGTTCCAGGCGGTGGTCGCGCTCGGTAGCGGCCGGGTGGTGGGTCACGAAGGCCTGGTCCGGCTCGAATACGCCGACGGACGCGGCGCGACGCCGTTTCGGTTCTTCAGCGGCGGGCTCGATGAAGCGGGCCTCACGCAGCTCGATGCGCTGTGCCGGCTGCTGCACCTGCGCAACTTCCAGCGCCTGGCGGCGGACGAGGGCTGGCTGTTCCTGAACGTGTCGCCGCTGGTGGTGGCCGGTCATCGCCGGCACGGCGACCTGCTCGGGCAGATCGTCGCCAGTGCCGGCTTCGATCCGTCGCGGCTAGTGGTGGAGATTGCCGAAAGCGGTGTGCAGGACGGCGACACCCTGGCCGCGGCGGTGGCGCATTACCGGCAACTCGGCTGCCTGGTGGCGATCGACGATTACGGCGTCGGCCTGTCCAGTCTGACCCGCTTGTGGTCGCTGGGCGTCGACATCGTCAAGCTCGACCGCGAGCTGCTGCTGGCGGCGCGGGCGCACCGCGAGGCGCAGCGCCTGCTGTCGGGGCTGGTCGAGTTTCTGCACGACTGCGGCACGCTGGTGCTGATGGAAGGCGTGGAAAGCCACGACGAGGCGCAGCTGGCGCGCGACGCAGGCTGCGACCTGGCGCAAGGCTTCTGGCTGGCACCGCCGGCGCCGCTGCTCGGCGCGGCGCCGCTCGGTGCCTTGGGTCCGCAGCGGCTGCCGGACTGGGCCGCAGCCGGCGTCTGGCAGGCGTGGCTCGCCGAGGCGGCCGGCCGGCTCGCCGTCGGCGCCGCGTTGCAGGAGGCGGTCGCCCCTTTGCTGGACGCCGCCGCGCTGCTGCGCTGTTACTGGGTGGATTGCGCCGGCGTGCAGCGCAGCGACAGCCTGCTCGGCCGCCAGGCCGGCCGGCCGCGTTTCGCACCGCTGCTGGACCGGCCCGGCAGCGAGGTGTCCGAGCGCGGTGTTTTCACGCGCGCTGTGGCCGATCCCGACGCGGTGCAGTGCAGTCGCGTCCACCTGCAGCGCGGTTTCGGGGTGGCCTGTGTCACTTTGGCGGTGACCGCGCCGCTGGCCGGCCAGCCCGGCGTGCTGTGCTGCGAGGTGGCGCTGCAAGAAGACATGCCCGCCTGAAGCACGCGCTGGCGTCCGGGTCAGGATGCCGTGCAAGCAAGAGGCGGTGCGGCGTGTCGGGCGGCGCAATCCGGCGGGCAGATTACGCTTCGCTGATCGGTGCTGGACGAGCTGCCGAATCGAGCATTTCCCGACCGCAACCGAGCGGCTCCGGCCGGCCGAGCAAAAAGCCCTGGGCGTGGTCGATGCCGATCTGGCGCAGCAGGTCGAGCGTCGGCTGGTCCTCGACGAACTCGGCGATGGTCTCGAAGCCCATGATGGCCGACAGGCGCTGGATGGCCTCCACCATGGCGCGGTCGATCGGCTCGCGGGTGATGTCGCGCACGAAGCTGCCGTCGAGCTTGAGGTAATCCACCGGCAGGTGTTTGAGGTAAGCGAACGACGACACGCCGGTGCCGAAGTCGTCCAGCGCAAACCGGCAGCCGGCGCCGCGCAGGCGGCCGATGAACTCGCGCGTGCGGCCGAGGTGCGCCACCGCCGTGCTCTCGGTCAGCTCGATGCACAAGTCGCCACCGTGTTGGCCCGGCCCGGTAAAGTAGCGCTCGAGCATGCCGAGGATGCCGCGATCCTCGAGCGAGCGGCCGGACAGGTTGACCGACAGCCGCGGCCGGTCGGCCGGCGGGCAGTGCTGTAGATAGTCGATGGTCTGATCGAGCACGTAGCGGTCGATCAGCGGCATCAGGCCGAAACGCTCGGCGGCCGGCAGGAAGGCGCCCGGCAGCACCACGTTGCCGTTGCGCTGGCGCAGGCGCACCAGCACCTCGTACCAGGGGCGATCGGCGCCGCGCAGGCTGTGGATCGGCTGTGCGTACAGCATCAGGCGTCGCTCGTCGAGCGCCTCGCGCAGCTCGGTGGCCCACTGCATTTCGCCGCGCCGGCGCGCCAGCTCGGCGTCGCCGGGCCGGAACAGGTGGACGCGGTTGCGCCCCAGGTCCTTGGCCGTGTAGCAGGCGAGATCGGCCTCGCGCATCAATTCGGCGGCCGAGGCGGCGCCGGCGGTCACCAGCGTCAGGCCCATGCTGGCGCCCAACGTGAAGCTGCGCTCGCCCCAGCGGAAGCGGAAATCGCCGATCACGCCCAACAGTTCACGGGCGACGTCGAGCGCCTTGCCGGCCGGGCAGTTGACCAGCAGCAGGCCGAACTCGTCGCCGCCCAGGCGCGCCAGCAGGTCGCCGCGCCGGATGTGCTGCTGCAGCAGCGTGGCCAGCTCGGCGAGCAGTTGATCGCCGGCGGCGTGGCCGCAGCCGTCGTTGACCACCTTGAACTGGTCGAGGTCGATGTAGCACAGCGCATGCTCGGCGTCGCTCTGACGCGCCTCGTCGAGCAGCTCGGCCAGGCGGCGCTCGAACTCGCGCCGGTTGGGCAGGCCGGTGAGCGGATCGTGGCGGGCCTGGTGGGCGATTTCCGCCGTCAGGCGGCGCGTGTCGGTGACGTCGCGGAACACGATCACCGCCCCGGCCACGGTCTGGTCTGGCAGGTGGATCGGCGCCGCCGATTCCTCCACCTGGTATTCGATGCCGTGGCGGTTCAGCAGCACCGAGGTGCCGGGCAGGGTTACCGCGTCGTCCTCGTCCAGGCAGCGCAGCAGCGGGTTGTCGATCGGCTGGCGGGTGTCGGCGTGCACCAGGCGCAGCACGGTCGACACCGGTTGGCCGATGGCCTCGGCCGGCGACCAGCCGGTCAGGTGGGCGGCGGCCGGGTTCAGGGCCGTCACCCGGCCTTCGGCGTCGGTGGTGATGACGCCGTCGCCGATCGACTGCAGCGTCACCCGCGCCAGCTCTTCGGCGCGCGCCAGCGCCTCCTCGGCGCGCTTGCGCTCGGTGATGTCGCGCCCGGCGAAGTGCAGCACACCTTCGCCCCAGGACGGCTGCACGGTGAGCGTCACGTCCATCCACAGCGGCGTGCCGTCCAGGCGGCGCGCAAACCAGTCGAAGCGCGCGTGACCCTCGCGCAGCGCCTGCAGGCTGACCGCCAGCGCCTTCTCCCCGGACGGCTGGCCGTCGGGCTGTAGCGGCGGCGAGAAATCCAGAGGTGTCTTGCCGACCACCTGCGCCTTGTCGGTGGCGCCGTACAGGCGCGCCAGACGGGTGTTGCAGTCGATGAAACGCGGCTGGTCGCCGAACACCGCCACGAAGCCGAAGGCGTCGGTGGAGGCCTCGAACAGGTCACGAAAGCGCGCCTCGCTGGCGGCCAGTTCGTGTTGCGTCTCGAGCACCGCGCCGATGTCGCGGATGCGCGTGCAGTAGGCGTCGTCGCCCAGCGAGGGCAGCGCGGTCAGCTCCACCTCGGCCGACAGCAGCGTGCCGGACGGGTCACGAAACTGCCAGGTGGTGCTGTGGTGACCGTGGCGGACCGCTGCCTCGTTGGCGTGCGCAACCATCTGCGCCCGCTCGCCGTCGAGGCTCATCGCCCGCACCAGCGCCTGGATGACGTCCTCGACCCGCGCCGGGTCGGCCTCGGCGGCGATACCGAGCAGCCGGGCCAGCGGCGCGTTCCAGCGCAGCAGACGCATGTCTTCGAGGCGGACGCCGCGCGCCACCGCCACCGGGTCGGGGCAGTTGCGCAGCCAGTCGTCGAAGGGGTCACTCATGCCCACTCCTCCTTTTTTCCTTCCTTGGAATTATCGGCAGCCGGCGGCGGGCGCCGGCTGAGCGGGCGTCGTCGCCGCTGCCTGTGTGACGACTATCGTCCACCTTGACTCAAGCTTGAGCCGGTGGGTTTTATTTCAATCCCGCCGGCGCGGTCAACGCCCGCGCAAAAACAGCCGGTCGAGCTCGGCCAGCGGCAGTTCCACCCAGGTGGGGCGGCCATGACCGCACTGGCCGCTGCGTTCGGTGCGCTCCATGTCGCGCAGCAGGGCGTCCATTTCGGCCAGTGACAGCTGGCGCCCGGCGCGCACCGAGCCGTGGCAGGCCATGCCGGTCAGCAGCGCCTCGATGTGTTCCTCGACGCGCCGGCTGGTGCCGTGCTCGCGCAGTTCCGCCAGCACGTCGCGCACCAGCGCCGCGACATCGCCGCCGGCCAACAGCGCCGGCACTTCGCGCACGGCGAGCGTGTCCGGGCCGAGCACGGCGAGATCAAACCCGAGCGTCGGCCACAGCGCGGCGTGCCGCTGCGCGGTGGCGATCTCGCCGGCGCTCAAGGCCAGCGTCAGCGGCACCAAAAGCGGCTGGCCGACGATGCGGCCGCCGGCGTAGGCGGCGCGCAGGCGCTCGAAGGTGATGCGCTCGTGCGCGGCGTGCATGTCGACCAGCACCAGGCCGCGCGCGTTCTGCGCCAGGATGTAGATGCCCATGAGCTGCGCGAGCGGCCGGCCGAGCGGCTGCTCGGCGTCGTCGGCCGTGTCCGCGGCGGCGTCCTGCACCAGCCGGGCATAGCCGGCCATCTGCTCGGCGAGCTGCCCGCCGGCTCGGCTCACCGGCAGGCGCGGCGCGGCCGGCTGCCACAATCGCAGCGGTGCGGGCGGCGAGTCGCTGCCCGGCGACGGCGCCTCGCCAACCGGCAGTGGGTCGTGGCTCGGCGCGCCGGCGCGGCTGCCGCGGCCGATCGCCTCGCGCAGGCAGCGGGTCACGAAGTCGTGCACGCTGCGGCTGTCGCGAAAGCGCACCTCGGCCTTGGCCGGGTGCACGTTCACGTCCACCTGTTCCGGCGGCAGCTCGAGGTACAGCACGTAGGCCGGCTGCCGGCCGTGGTAAAGCACGTCCTGATACGCCTGGCGGGCGGCGTGCGTGAGCAGCTTGTCGCGCACCAGCCGGCCGTTGACGTACCACAGCTGCAGGTCCGCCGCGGCGCGCGAGAAGGTGGGCAGCGCCGCCCAGCCGGACAGGCGCAGCGCGCCGACCGGGAAATCGAGTCGCAACGCGGCATCCACGAAGGCGGCCCCGAGCAGGCGCCGCAGGCGGTCTTCGCGGGCGCCCGGATCGAGCGCCGGTGGCAGTTGCTGGATGGCCCGGCCGTTGTGCGACCAGGCGAGCGCCACCGCAAAGCGCGCCAGCGCCAGGCGCCGCAGCAGCTCGTCGATGTGCTGGAACTCGGTCTTCTCGCTGCGCAAAAACTTGCGCCGCGCCGGCAGGTTGTAGAACAGATCGCGCACCGTGACGGTGGTGCCGGGGCCGTGCGCGGCCGGCGCGGGCTGTGACTGGCCGGGCGCGAGCTGCGCCCCCGGCGCGCCCGCCACCGCCGAGGCGATGTGCAGGCGCGCCACCGAGGCGATGCTCGGCAGCGCCTCGCCGCGAAAGCCGAGCGTTGCGATGCGCATCAGCTGGTCGCTGTCCTGCAGCTTGCTGGTGGCATGGCGGCGCAGCGCCAGCGGCAGTTCCGCGGCCGGGATGCCGGCGCCGTCGTCGCGCACGCGGATCAGTCCAACGCCGCCTTGTTCCAGCGTCACCTCGATGCGCCGGGCGCCGGCGTCGAGGGCGTTTTCGAGCAGTTCCTTGACGATCGACGCCGGCCGCTCGACGACCTCGCCGGCGGCGATCTGGTTGGCGAGCTGCGCCGGCAGTTCGCGGATCGGCCGGCGCGTGGTGTCAGCCGCCGTCATCGGCGGCGCGCAGCGCCGGCGTGCGGCCGGTCTGCGCTTCGGCCAGCGCCTGGCGCAGGCGCGGCTCGGTTTGCAGGTAGTCGCGGATGCCGGCCACCAGTGCTGCGGCAAAACGGCGCCGGAAGCCGGCATCGGCCAGCTTGCGCGCCTCGGCGGGGTCGGAAATGAAGGCGGTTTCGACCAGCACGGACGGCACCTGCGGGGACTTCAGCACCATGAAGCCGGCCTGCTGCACGTCCGAGCGGTGCAGCTTGTTCACGTCGGCGATGCGGTCGAGCAGCCGCTCGCCCAGGCGCAGGCTACCCTCGATGGTGGCGTTCTGCGACAGGTCCAGCAGCACCGAGCGCAGCATCCGGTCCTGCCCGGCCGCCGCCAGCCCGGCCGGCATGCCGGCGGCGTTCTCGCGCGCCGCCAGCAAGCGCGCCGCCTCGCTGCTGGCGCCGTGCTCGGACAGCGCATAGACGCTCGAGCCGCGCGCGCCGCCGCCGGCCACCGCATCGGCGTGGATGGACACGAACAGGTCCGCCTTGTGCCGGTGCGCCACCGCGGTGCGGTCGCGCAGCTCCAGGAACCGGTCGTCGGCGCGCGTGAGCACGGCGCGCATGCCGCGCTGGGCGTTGATCTGGGCGGCAAGCTCGCGCGCCAGCGCCAGCGTGACGGTTTTCTCGTACAGCCGGCCGGGGCCGACGGCGCCCACGTCGTGCCCGCCGTGACCGGCGTCGATCACCACCGTCACCGCGCGGGCCGATTGGGTGCGCAGGACCGGCGCCGGGGCGTTGTCGGCCGCTTGCGGTCGGGAGATCGGCGCCGCTTTGGCCACCGTGGCCGGTTGGCGCGCGGCCGGCGCCGGGGCCGGGCGTGCCGCCTTGGACGCCACTGCGGGCGCCGCGCCCAGCACGTCGATTTGCAGCCGCGGACCCTGACCGCCGCCGGCCGGCAGCCTTGTCTGGCGCCATTTGGCCGGTCCTGCAAGATCGAACACCACGCGCAGGGCGCCGCCGGCCTGCGGTCCGCTGCGCACGCCGCGCAGCACGCCGCCGGCCGGGGCCGCCAGGGCGCCGCGCGCGGTGGTGGTCGGCAGGTCGATCACCAAGCGGTCGGGCGCCGGCAGCGAAAACACCTTGCCGGCGGTCGGCGCGCTGAGCTCCAGCGTCACCCGTGTGCCGCCGGCGATGGGGGCGTAGCGCACGCCGCGCAGTTCGCCGGCAAGCGTGGCCAGCGGCAGCAATGCCAGCAGGCAGCACAGGAATCGTTTCATGTCAGCGCTTCCAGGGTGCGTTCACCGGCCGGGCCGTGCGCACAGGCGTGCAGCCGACGGCCGCCGTCGGCTTGCTCCAGGCGCAGCTCGAGGTCCGGCGCGGGCAGCCAGCCGGCGCCGTGCTCGGGCCACTCGACCAGGCACAGGTGGCGGCCGTCGAACAGCTCGCGGGCGCCGATGTGCTCCAGTTCCTCGGCGTCGGTGAGCCGGTAAAGGTCGAAGTGGCAGACCTCGAGGCCGGCCACGGTATAGCTTTCGAGCAGCGTGTAGGTGGGGCTGCGCACCGTGCCGGTGTGGCCGAGCGCGCGCAGCAGGCCGCGCACCAGCGTGGTCTTGCCGGCGCCGAGCGGCCCCGTGAGGTAAATGCACAGCGGCTGCGTCAGCGCGCGCGCCAGGCGCGCGCCAAACGCCAGCTGCGCGACTTCGTCCTCAAGCACCCAGCTGCGCTGCATGGTCCGTTCCGTTTAGCAGCGGCGGCAGGGCGTCCAGCAGATCGCCCGCCAGCAGGCCGCGCTCGCCTCGCCGGGCGGCGACGGCATCGCCCGCCGCGCCGTGCAGGCAGGCGCCGAGCGCGGCGGCAGCGTGCGCCGGCAGGCGCTGCGCCAGCAGACCCGCGATGATGCCGGTCAGCACATCGCCCATGCCGCCGCTGGCCATGCCGGGGTTGCCGTAGGGCACCACGCCGATCGGCGACCGCCCGTCGCACACCAGCGTGCCGGCGCCCTTGAGCAGCGCCACGCCGCCGTAGCGCTGCTGCAGTGCACGCGCGGCGCCGTAGCGGTCGGCCTCGACCCGGGCCGCGGTGCTGGCGAGCAAACGTGCCGCCTCGCCGGGGTGCGGGGTGAGAATCCAGTCGTCGCGCCGCTGCGGGGTCTGCGCCAGCAGGTTAAGGGCATCGGCATCCACCACCAGCGGCCGGCCACAGGCGAGCGCCGCCGCCCACAGCGCGCGGCCGAAATCGCCCTGACCCAGGCCCGGCCCGATCGCCAGCACGCCGGCGCGTTCCAGCAGCGGTGCCAAGCCGGCCGCATCGTCCACGCCGCGTACCATCAGCTCCGGCCGTGCCGCGAGCAGCGCCGGCAGGTGCGCCGGGCGTGTCGCCACGCTGGTGAGGCCGGCGCCGGCGCGCGCCGCCGCCGTGCCGGCAAGACACGCCGCGCCGCCGTAACCGTGATCGCCGCCCAGCACCAGCACGTGCCCGAAGTCGCCCTTGTGCGCGCCGCGCCGGCGTGGCGGCAGCCAGCGCGCGCGCAGCGTCGGCAGGTCGAGCAGTACGGCGGGCGGCTCGCCGGCCGCCGCGCAGGCCACGACCGGCACGCGAAGATCGTCGAAATGCAGCTCGCCGCAGCACTCGCGCGCCGCGCCGGTGTACAGGCCTTGCTTGCGGGCGACGAAGCTGATGGTGGCCGTCGCCCGCACCGCCGCGCCCGGCGCGGCGCCGGTGTCGGCATCAAGGCCGCTCGGCAGGTCGAGCGCCAGCACCGGGCGGGCGGCGGCGTCGATGGCGGCGATGGCATCCGCCACCGCGCCGCCGGGCGGGCGGTCGAGGCCGGTGCCGAGCAGGGCGTCGACCAGCAGGTCGGCGCTGGCCAGTGCGGCGGCGTGGGGCAGTTCGGCGCCGCCGCAGGCGAGAAACGCCTGCCGGGCGCGCTCGGCCTCGCTGCCGGCCCGCGGCGGACCCGCCACGGCGGTCAGCTGCACTTCGAAACCGGCCAGGTGCGCCAGACGCGCCAGCACGTAACCGTCGCCGCCGTTGTTGCCGGCGCCGCACAGCACGGCGATGCGCCGCGCATCCGGCCAGCGGCGGCGCAGCAGGGCGAACGCCGCCGCGCCGGCGCGCTCCATCAGCGCGCCGCCGCTGCAGCCCGGCTGCTGAGCCGCGATCTGGTCGATGCGGCGCGTTTGCTGTACCGAATAGAGCTTGTCCAGCAAAGACAGCACGTTACGACGACCGGTTTAGGCGCTTGGTGAGGATGCACGGCCAAGCATACCCGCATTCAGGCGATTTCACCTCGGGCTTGGGTCAGCCACCATCCGTCAGGCGCGCGAACACTTCCGCAAGGTCGCCCAGATGCTCCAGCGCCAGGATTTCGAGCCCGGCGATCGGTTTGCGCGGCGCGTTCAGCCGGCCGACCACGGCACGCCTGAAGCCGAGCTTGGCCGCTTCGTGGAGGCGCTCCTGGCCGCCGCGCACCGGGCGCACCTCGCCGGCCAGTCCCACTTCGCCGAAGCTGAAGACGTCCGCCGGCAGCGGCCGGTTGCGCAGGCTGGACAGCGCCGCCAGCAGCACCGGCAGATCGGTGGCGGTTTCGGTCACCCTGAGGCCGCCGACCAGGTTCACGTACACGTCCTGATCGAACAGCGCCACGCCGGCGTGCCGGTGCAGCACCGCCAGCAGCATGGCCAGCCGCGAGCCGTCCATGCCGAGCGCCAGCCGGCGAGATC
>NZ_JAQVGQ010000073.1 GCF_028696615.1 Immundisolibacter sp.
ATCATCGCCGGCGCCGGCGGGGCGGCCCACCTGCCGGGCATGACGGCAGCCAAGACGCGCCTGCCGGTGCTGGGGGTGCCGGTGTTGTCACGCACGCTGCAGGGCGTCGATTCGCTGCTGTCCATCGTGCAGATGCCGCGCGGTGTGCCGGTCGGCACGCTGGCCATCGGTGAGGCCGGGGCGGTGAATGCGGCGCTGCTGGCGGCGGCCATCCTGGCGACCACGGACGCCGCGCTGGCGGCGCGCCTGGACGATTACCGCGCCCGCCAGACCGCCGCCGTGTTGGCCGACAGCCAGCTGCCGTGATGCGTCTGCCGGGGTCCACCATCGGGGTGCTGGGCGGCGGCCAGCTCGGGCGCATGCTGGCCATGGAGGCGCGGCGCATGGGCTATCGCGTGCGGGCGCTCGATCCCGATCCTGATGCCTGCGCGGCGCCGTTTGCCGAGCTGACGCGGGCGCGCCTGGACGACGTGGATGCCGCGTTGCAGCTCGCCGCCCAATGTGACGTGCTCACCATCGAGACCGAGCACGTGCCAGCCGCGGTGCTGGCGCAGCTCGAGACGGTGCGCGAGGTGCATCCCAACTCCGCGCTGCTGGCCACCGTGCAGGACCGCCTGCGCCAGCGGCAATTCCTGGCCCGCCACGGCTTGCCGCAGACCGCCTGGGCGCAGGTGGATGACCTGCCGGGGCTCGAACGCGCGCTGGCGGCCCTCGGATGCCCGGCGGTGCTCAAGACGCGCACCGAGGGCTACGACGGCAAAGGGCAGGTGCGCATCGGCGCGGTCAGTGAGGCGGCCGACGCCTGGGCGGCGATCGCGTCGGCGCCGGCGGTGCTGGAAGCCTGGGTGGGTTTCGAGCGGGAAATCTCGGTGATCCTCGCCCGTGGCGGCGACGGCGACATCGCCGTCTACCCGGTGGCCGAGAACGAGCACCGCCGCCACGTGCTGCACATCACGCGCGCCCCGGCGCGGGTGGCGCCGGCCGTCGCGCAGCGGGCGCGCGAGCTCGGCGCCGCGGTGGCGGAAGCGCTCGGCCATGTCGGCGTGATGGCGGTCGAGATGTTCCTGCTGCCCGACGGCGAGCTGCTGGTAAACGAAATCGCCCCGCGCACGCACAATTCGGGGCATTACACCTTCGGTGGCTGCGTCACCTCGCAGTTCGAGCAGCACCTGCGCGCCATCTGCGGCCTGCCGCTGGGAGAGGTGACGCAAGCCAAACCGGCACTGATGCTGAACCTGCTGGGTGATCTGTGGGCCGACGGCGCGCCGCCGCTGGCGCCCATCCTGGCTCATCCCGGCGCGCGGCTGCACCTGTACGGCAAGGCGCCGCGGCCGGGGCGCAAACTCGGCCACGTGCTGGTGCTGACGGACGATCTGGATCAGGCGCAGGCCTGGGCCGACGGCATCGTCGGCTGAGGGCTTGTGAATTTTTTAAGCGCTCAGGCCGGCCGGGCGTGTACCGCACGGGCGACGCAAGCAATGCGCAGGACGCGCATTGCTTCACGTACTCTGAACCGGCGTCGGAATTTCAGCCTTCGTTCAGCAACTGCTGCAAGGCCGGCAGTAGCGCCTGCATGGCCAGCTCGCCGGCGGCGATGGCCTCGTCGGCGCGGTTGAACTCCATCACGCCGATCTGCGCCAGGCGTGGCTGCACCAGGATGTCCGGCGGATCGCCGGTCAGGCGCGTGCGGGTGATTTGGTCCTGCATGATGTTGACGGCACCGATCAGCACGTCGAAATAACTCGGCTGTGCCTGGCCGCCGCCGAGCCACTGCGCCAGCAGGTTGCCGGCACTGCCGCGCAGCAGCGCACCCAGACCGCGGCTTTCGGACTCACTGTCGGCAACGGACAGGGTGACCGGCCGGCGCCGCCCCGCGATGCCGCCGTTGAGGTTCACCGCCAGCACCAGCTCCGCGCCCATGGCCCGGCACAGTGACACCGGCACCGGGTTCACCAGGCCGCCGTCGAGCAGCCACTGGCCGTCCACGGGCACCGGCGCGAACAGCCCCGGCAGCGCCATCGAGGCGCGGATGGCGGTGCCCAGATCCCCCTCGCGCAGCCACACCTCGCGGCCGCTGCCCAGCTCCGTGGCCACCGCGCCGTAGTGCAGGGCGAGCGATTCGATGGCCGGGTGGCCGATCAGGTCGACCAGCGTGCGCGTGACGCGCTCGCCGGCGATCAGACCGCCGCCTGCCACGCGCAGGTCCAGCTGGCCGAGGATGGCGCGCCAGGTCAGGCCACGCGCGAAGGCCTCGAGTTCCGGCAGGCGGCCGGCGGCGCAGGCGGCGCCGACCACCGCGCCGATCGAGCTGCCACAGACCACCGCCACCTCGAGGCCGGCCGCCGCCAGCGCCTTCAGCACCCCGATGTGCGCCCAGCCACGCGCGGCACCGCTGCCCAGCGCGATGCCGATGCGCGGTGTGGTCACGGTGAGCCTCCGATGCGGGCGATGGGGCGGTGTATGGTACGCGCCGGCAGCTGAGCAGGAGGGTCAGGTGAGCATCGATATCGTCCCCGCGGCGGACCTGGTCGCGCTGGTGCAGGGGCTTGGCCGCTTCGGCGAGGCGCCGGCGGTGCGCTGGTTTGCCGCCGGCGGCGAGCAGGCGCTGAGCTACGCCGCGCTGGCCCGGCGGCTCGATGCGGCGGCGGCCAGGCTCGCCGCGCACGGCGTCGTGCCTGGCGCTCGGGTGCTGCTGCTGGCCGACAGCGGTTTGCCGTGGGCGCTGGCGGCATTGGCGGTGCTGCGCGCCGGCGGCGTGCTGCTGCCGCTCGATGCCCACGCCGGCGACGAGGCATTGCAGCACGCGCTCGCCGATGCCGCGCCGGCATTGGTGCTGACCGACGCCGCCCAGGCGCCCCGCTGCGCCGGTGGCGTGTCGCCGCTGCTGCTGATCGACTCGCTGCTCGGGGCGGACCACGGCGCATCGACGAGCCCTGCGCCGGCGGTCATCGATCCGGCCGCGCCGGCGGTGATGTTCTACACCTCCGGCACCACCGGCGCGCCCAAGGGCGTGCCGCTCAGTCACGCCAACCTGCTGTACCAGCTGCGCACGGTGGCGGCGCTCGAGCTGGCCCGGCCGGGCGATCGGGTGCTGCTGCCGCTGCCCATGCACCACGTTTATCCGTTCGTGATCGGGCTGCTGCTGCCGCTGGCGGCCGGGCTCACGCTGCTGCTGCCGGGCGCCACCACCGGCGCGCAGATCATGCAGGCGCTGCGCGACGGCCAGGCGAGCGTGCTGATCGGCGTGCCGCGTCTGTACCGAGCGCTGCTGGAGGGCATCGACGCACGCCTGGCGGCGCTGCCGCCGCTGTCTGCGCGCCTGATGCGCGGCTTGCGGGCGCTGGCGCGGCGTTTGGCGCCGCGCTTCGGGCCCGGCGCGGCGCGCCGGCTGCTGGCGCCGCTGCACCGGCAATTGGCGCCGGACCTGCGCCTGCTGGCCTGTGGCGGGGCGGCGCTGGAGGCCGATCTCGACGTTGCGCTCGCCGCGCTCGGCTGGCAGGTGGCGGTCGGCTACGGGCTCACCGAAACCTCGCCGCTGCTGACGCTGCGCCTGCCGGGACAGTGCCGGCCGGGCAGCGCCGGGCGCGCCGTGCCGGGCACCCTGCTGCGTCTGGCGCCGCCCCAGGCCGGCGACGAGGACCTGCCGCAAGGGGCGGGCGAGATCGAGGTGCGCGGCCCCGGCGTGTTCGCCGGTTATTTCGGCCCGCCCGAGGCAAACCGACAGGCGTTCACCGCCGACGGCTGGTTTCGCACCGGCGATCTGGGCCGGTTCGATGCCGACGGCTGTCTCGAAGTGCTGGGTCGTGCCTCGACGCTGATCGTCACCGAGAGCGGCAAGAACATCCAGCCGGAGGAGGTGGAGGCGGTCAACCAGGCGCACCCGCTGATCGCCGAGGCGGCGGTGCTGCAGGTGGATCGTAAACTGGTGGCGTTGCTGGTGCCGGCGCCGCAGCTGCCCGCAGACGACCCGGCGCAGACGCTGGCGCGGCTGCGCGCGGCGCTGGCGGAGCAGTCGCAGCGCCTGCCGAGCTACCAGCGCGTGGTCGAGTTCGCCGTTACCCGCCAACCGCTCGAGCGCACGGCGCTCGGCAAGCTGCGCCGGCACCTGCTGGCGCAGCGCTACCGGCAGGCGCGCGCGGCGCTCGCCGGCGAGGCCGTCCCGGCGCCGCTGGCCGCCGCCGACGAGGCGCTGCTGCGCGATCCGCGGGCGCGGGCGGTGTGGGAATACCTTGCCGAACGCTACCCCGACCGCGCGCTGACACCCGACAGCCACCTGCAGCTCGATCTGGGTCTGGACTCGCTGGCCTGGTTGAACGTCGGCATGGACATCGCGGCGCGCTGCGGCGCGCAGTTGTCCGAGGACGCCATCGCCCGCATTGCCACCGTGCGCGATCTGCTGCGCGAGGTCAGCCTCGCCGGCACGGCGCCGCCGGCGAGGCTGCTGGACGACCCGCGGGCGGCGCTCGACGCCGAGCAGCGGCGCTGGCTCGAGCCACTGCCGCGCGGGCTGTGGCCGCTGCGCGCGCTGCTGTGGGCGCTCGACTGGCTGTTGATGCGGCTGGTGTTTCGTCTGCACGTGACCGGGCGCGAGCGGTTGCCGGCCAAGGGCGCCTTCCTGCTGGCGCCGAACCACGCCAGCTATCTGGACGCCCCGGCGCTGGCGGCGGCGCTCGGCCGGCGGGCACTCGGCTCGCTGTGCTGGGCCGGCTGGAGCGGCATTATGCTGGCCAATCCAGCGATGCGGCTGGTGTCGCGCCTGGCGCGGGTGTTGCCGATGGACCCCGACCGCCGTCCGCTGTCTAGCCTGGCACTCGGGCTTGCCGCACTGCGTGCTGGCAACGCGCTGGTATGGTTCCCGGAAGGCGCCCGCTCGCGCAGCGGCGCGCTCGGGCCGTTTCGGCCCGGCATCGGCCTGCTGCTGGAGCACACCGACGTGCCGGTGCTGCCGGTGTACATCGAGGGCAGCTACCGCGCCTGGCCGGTGCACCGGCGCTGGCCGCGGCCGGCGCGCCTCGGCGTGCATTTCGGCACGCCGATCGCGGCCAGCCGGCTGCTGGCCAGCGGCGGCGCCGGGCCGCCGCACGAACGCGCCACCCATGCGCTGCGCGAAGCCATGCTCGAGCTGATCCGCGCGTGCGAGACGGCGCAGCAAGGTTGACAGGGCATTCCTGTCACGGCTGCCAGTCCACGGCGTGGTCTTGCAGGTAGGCGTCCACGGCGGCGCCGACGGTGGGATGAAAGACCGCCTCGCCGCCCAGGCGCCCGAACAGCTCGAAGCGCTTGAGCTTGTCCTTGACCGGGTCCTTCATTTCCGCGAAGTGCAGTTCGATGCCGGACTCGCGCAGCGCCTCGGCCAGCTCGACCAGCACGTCGGCCGAGGTCACATCGATGCTGGTGACCGGCTCGGCGGCCACCACCACGCGCCGCACCGGCGTCGGTGACTGGGCGATCGCCTCCAGCACGCGCTGGCGGAACAGCTCGGCGTTGGCAAAGAACAGCGGCGCGTCCCAGCGGAACAGCACCAGACCGGGCACCAGCCGCGCGTTCGGATAACGGCGGATATCGTGATAGCCGCGGATGCCGTCCACGCGGCCCAGCACGGCGTGGTAGGGACGCCAGCCGTCCCACAGAAACTCGGCGACCGCGATCAGCACCGCAAGGCCAATGCCCTCGATCACTCCCAGCACCGCCACACCGGCAAAGCACGCCATCGACAGCCAGAACTCCCAGCGCTGGATGCGAAAGATGCGCCACAGATCCCGCCACTCGAACAGCCCCAGCGCCGACACGATCACCACCGCCGCCAGCGCGCCGTGCGGCAGGTGCCGCAGCAGGCCCGGCGCCAGCACCAGCAGCAAAGCGACCGCCAGCGCGCCGACCACGCCGGTGAGCTGCGTGCGCGCGCCCGCGGTCTCGGCCACCGGCGTGCGCGACGAGCTACTGCTGACCGGAAACCCCTGGAACAGCCCGGCGCACAGGTTGGCGGCGCCCAGGCCGATCATCTCCTGGTTGGGGTCCACCGCGCTGCCGGTTTTCGCCGCGTAAGTGCGCGACAGCACGCTGGTGTCGGCAAACGCCACCAGCGCCGCGGCGGCGCCGCCGACGAGGATCGCCCGCAGGTCGTCCACGTCGACCCGCGGCAGGGCGAAGCTCGGCAGGCCGTGCGGCAGCGGGCCGAGCACCGCGACACCAGCATGCGCGTCGAGGCCCAACACACCGACCGCGACCGTGGCGCCCGCCACGGCGATCAGCAGCCCCGGCAGGCGCGTGAAGCGCTTGAGCAGCGCGATGGCGGCCAGCGTGCCCGCACCCACGGCAAAGGCGGTCCAGTTGGCTTGGCCGTCCGCAACCGCGCGCGAGAGCTGCACGAGCCCGCGCAGCGGCCCGTGGCCATCGATCGACAAGCCGAACAGCGCCGGCAACTGCTCGATCAGCACGGTCAGCGCGATGCCGTTCATGTAGCCGTAGCGGATCGGCTTGGACAGCAGCTCGGTGACGAAACCCAGACGCAGCACGCCGATCAGGATGCACAGCAGCCCGGCCACCACCGCCAACATGCCGGCGATGGCCACGGCGCGCGCGGCATCGCCGCCGGACAGCGGCAGCACCACCGCCAGAATCACCGGCGCCAGCGAGGAATCCGGGCCCAGCACCAGAATGCGGCTGGGGCCGAACAGCGCGTATACCAGCAGCGCCACGACGGTGGCGTACAGACCGTGGATGCCCGGCACGCCCGAGGCCACCGCATAGGCGATGCCGACCGGCACCAACATCGCCGCCAGTACCAGACCTGCCGTGAGGTCGTGCTTGAGCCAGGTGGTCCGATAGTGGCGCAGCGTCTGCAGTCCAGGCAGCCAATGCGTCCAGCGTTTCATGGTGTTGGGAAATCCGGGTTTGCGAACGCGTTCGGCATCGCTACGAAACTGCGGAAAAATTCCGTCCATGGAATTTTTCCGCTCGCCGTCGCGCGGTACACGCCCGCGCGACGCTCCATGAATCAAGGGCTTGCGCCCTCGATTCATACCGGGGCATCCTGCCCCGGACGGGAAACGCTGGATTATTCAGATACTGTCTTCGCCCCGGTCACGGCAAGCCCATGGCGGGGTCGAAGGGGCGTCCGGATTTGAGCACGCCCCAGATGAGGTGCAGGAGTTTGCGCATGGCGGCCACCAGCACCTGCTTGGGGTGTTTGCCCCTGGCCGCCAAACGCTCACAAAACGCGCGCAGCACCGGGTTGTGTCGCTTGGCCACCAGGGCCGGCATGTACAGGGCCTTGCGCAGGGCGCTCGAGCCCTGTTTGCTGATCGGGCGGGCGCCGGTCCGTTGCCCGGACTGGTGCACGCGCGGGTTGATGCCGCTGTAGGCCACGATCTGGCCGGCGTTCTCGAAGCGTTCCACATCGCCCAGGTAGGCCAGCACACGGCTGACGGTGTCCGGGCCGATGCCCGGAATGCTCTGCAGCAACCGCGCTTGGCGGCGCTGATCCGGATCACGGTCGATGTGCTCTTGGATCGCCTCGCGCAGGCGCGTCATCTCGTCTTGCAGGGCGGCGAGAATGGTGTGCACCGAGCGCAGGGCCTCGCCGTGCACCTGCTCGGCACGCGCCCGCTCCATCGTGTGCATCACGATCAAATCGTCCAGGCGGCTGACCAGCGCCTGCAGGCGCGCCTGCTGCGGGCTCGGCGGCGTCCAGCGGCGCGGCGCATGCTGGCGCGCGTAGCGGGCGATCAGCCGCGCATCGATCCGGTCGGTCTTTGCCCGCACCCCGAGCGTGCGCGCAAACGCCTGGATGCGCGCCGGGTTCTCGATGGCGACCACCACCCCGGCCTCGTGCAGCGCCCGCGCCAGCGCCGTGCCGTACGGGCCGGTCGCCTCCAGGCACACCCCGCACTGCGCCCAGTCGAGCCCCTGCGCCCGGCCCCAGGCCAGCAGCGCCGCAAACCCGCCGGCATCGTTCGCAAACACCTTGCTCTTGCCGCGCCCGTCGGGGCGCTCGACGAACACGTCGAATTTCTTCTTCGACACATCCACGCCCAGCCAGATCGACGGATTGTGCAGTTCGCTCATACTCCTGCTCCGCAAACGCTTCACACCAACCCCTTACCCGATCCGTTCCACCTTACGTGTACAGGCTCAGGCCAACGGCCACCGCCTCGGATACTGTTCGAACTGACGATCAGGGGGATGGCGGGCGGCTCATCTGATTCACAGGTTCAAAGACCTCAGCGCTTCCTCAGCCTGCCCGGCCATCGCTGCGGGGATCAGCCGCAGTACGCTCCCCCAGGGGAAGGGGGGGCGTCAAGACGTAAGCGCTTCCCTAAGAAAATGCTGAAAAATTCCCTCCCTGGAATTTTTCAGCTCGCCGTCGCGCGGTACACGCCCGCGCGACGCTCCCTGAATCAATGGCTTACGCCCTTGATTCAGGCCGGGGCATCCTGCCCCGGACGGAAAACGCTGAATAAATCAGCGCCTCCTTAACTGTCCGCCCTATTAGCCGGTTCAAGCCGGATTTGTAGTGGAGCGAGTAAAGATGGATCCATGCCACTACTGATGAGCCTTTGCAAATAGTCCAGTAGATCATCCTGTCTGGGTTGACCGAATGCCATGCGATAGATTGTCAGGCTGCGTTTCAGCCATGCGAGTTGCGCGACCTCTCGACTGAAAGGCAACATCGGCACACGCCGTTCGACCCGCACGGAACCTTCATATATCCAATAAGGGATCAGATCGGTATCGACAGTCGCTTCCGAGCGCGCATGTTCGAACATGAGCTTCCATGGATCGTCAGGAGCCTGACCGCGGCCCCTGACGACAGCAGCCTGGCGTTCGGCCAGATTGAGTCGCACGGCATGACCCTTGAAGCGGTGGACGCGGCCTTCGCGCTGTTCGAGGTCCACCGGGTTGCCCGGCAAGTTCCAGTGATAGACGCGATAGCAATAGGGATGGAAGTCCAGCCCTTCCTGGCCGACCGACGTGGTGGCGAGAACGAACGGCCGGAACGGTGAGTTGAAGGCGTCACGCACGCCTCCGAGCCGCGCGACGGCCCCGTCTTCGTCCTTGTAGTCGGCGAGCCGCATCGCGAAGCGTCCGCGCATCTGGAACTTGCTGATGGCGAGGGACTCTCCATCGACCTGTACATCATCGACGTCGATTTGCGATGGGCGGATCGCCAAGGCCCGGGCCATGGCGCGAGCGACACCGATTGCGCGGTCTTCGGCTGGGCGGGCGCCGAGACCTTCGGCATCGACGAGGTAATGTGCGTATTCGTCCAGGACGGCCTGTAGGTTGAGCTGGGCACAATAGGCCAGCACGCGGCGCCAGTAGTGATCGTCGGTATCCCGTCGCAGCAAGGCGATCGCGTCATGCTGATTGAACAGCGCCCGGAACGACCAGGCGACTTCAGCGGCGGCGCTGAGCAAGCGCGGGTCATCCCAGGCCAGCTCGGGCGCGATCCGCTTGAGGGCGCGAAGCGCGCAGACGGCCGGACTGCCGAGCGCGACGTCAACCAGCAGGTCCGAAAGATCGTCGGACAAAGCGCCGATGTTGTGCGTCTTCACCGCTGCCGCCAGTTCGGCGACATGATCGTGGAAGGCGTCTTCGCTCGCCAGGGCGCGCATGCCGTGGGGTGCTTCCAGCCAGGCGCGGGATCGCGCGCCCAGCAGGTCATCGATCACGGCTGGGGCGGCCCACTCGGAGCTGTGCGCATCCTGATGCGACACCGCGCCTTCCTTCAAAGCGCCGAGGGCGGGTTTGAGGCGGTCGCCCACAGCGGAGCGCATTCCCTCCAGCGACAAGGCGGCCGCCTTGTCGCTGAACACCGCCAGCGGATCGGCCAGCTCGGCCAGCGTCGGCGAGGGATAGATCAGCAGCAGCGCGCGCAGACCCGAGAGCCGGCCGTGATCCTGCCGAAACTGCAAGGGACGCAGGCGATGCTGCTCGAAATAGCGCCGGCCGGATTCGCCGACGCCCATGCGCCGTTCGGCTTCGTAGGACAGCAGGGCTGCGATCGCATCGGGCACCATGGACCAGGACGAAAATATCAGCGCCTTGGTCAGCGGCGCCCCGGCTCGTGCCTCGCCGTAATAGGGCATGGCGGCGGGTATCCAGAGGTTCTGTTCCAGGTGCTGGCCGAAGCTGTCGTCCATGATCGCGCGCATGCGGCCGTTAGCCGGGTCTAGCGGCGCATAGGCGTCGATGGCGTCACGATCAAGCATGGTCGGTCGAGCTGCCTGGATTGCGGTGCGGAGCACGGCCGAAGGCGCATCGACCTGGTCTTCCAGCAGCCGCTTCAGGCTGTAGTGGCGCATGAAGTTGAGCAGATAGGGCGAAGACTTCCAGTATTCGATGATCTCCGGCGCACCGAGCGTGCGCGCCAGCTGAGAAACGGCGAATGCCTGCGCGAGGTCGGCGGGCGCGATCGAGACCGTAATGGGGGGCTCGCTCATCATGGAGTCGCGCTCGACCGTGGATGCGACCCGCTCGGTTCGGGCGATCACACGGCGCAGGCGCCGTTCGATGGTCTGGCGGGTCTCGACCGCTGGGGCATGTGACTGCGGCAGGGCGTGCAGGAGGCCACGGAAGGCGCGCATTTCACGCGCCAGCGCGGCTGCCACCTGCGGTCCTTTTTCCGGGCCGTAAAGGAAACTTACGGTCTCAAGGAAGTCCTGATAGTGGTCGCCTTCGTCGGGCTCGTCGCCGGCGAGCGTGAGCATCCGGTAGGGTGTGGCGGAGAGCAGCAGGGTGCGGGCGGCGTGCCCGTCACC
This sequence comes from Immundisolibacter sp., assembly GCF_028696615.1. GTDB lineage: Bacteria > Pseudomonadota > Gammaproteobacteria > Immundisolibacterales > Immundisolibacteraceae > Immundisolibacter. Next base: position 10,764 of record NZ_JAQVGQ010000073.1, read on the forward strand.
TTCTGAGTAGTCGAACAGTTCGCGCGCGAGGATCGCCGCGTCGCTGTCGCCATGCAGCAGTTCCCGGAACCGCTGGAACTCGTCCATGATGATGAGGTCGGGTTGCAGCGCGTCCACGCAGGCATGCGACAGCTTGGCGCGGAGCCGGGCGACCAGGCTGTTGCGGGGCTGTGTCATTTCTGCGGGATAGGTGTCCCGGCGGCGCGGGAAGAGTTCGCAAACCCGTTCGAGTTCCTCGAAGAGGTCGCGATCCGCCTGCACGTCGCGGAGGAAACGCTCGATGATGCGCTTGTCGACGCCTTCGAGGGTGAGGTTGTCCACGGCGCGGTTCCAACCCTCGACGCCGGCT
>NZ_JAQVGQ010000314.1 GCF_028696615.1 Immundisolibacter sp.
ACCAGCGTGGCGACGCGCCCGGCGCACGTGCCGGCGCTGCTGGCGGCGCGACCGGAGCTGATGGTGCGCGGCGTGGACGACGCGGCCGACCTTGCGCCCTTGTTCGAGCGCGCCGGCGTGGTGGCGATCGGGCCAGGCCTGGGCCAGGGCGCTTTCGGCCGCGCGCTGTGGACGGCGGCGCTTGCCTGCGGCCGGCCGCTGGTGGTGGATGCCGATGCGCTGAACCTACTGGCGCAGGCCCCGCAGCGGCGCGACGACTGGATTCTCACCCCGCACCCCGGCGAGGCGGCGCGCCTGCTCGCCAGCACCACGGCGCAGGTCGAGGCCGACCGCTACGGCGCGGTGCGCGCGCTGCAACGGCGCTACGGCGGCGTGGTGCTGCTCAAGGGCGCCGGCACGCTGCTGTGCGACGGGCAGTCGCCGGTCGGCGTGCTGCCCTACGGCAACCCCGGCATGGCCAGCGGCGGCATGGGCGATGTGCTGACCGGCCTGGTCGCCGGCCTTCTGGCGCAGCGCCTGCCGGCGCCGGCCGCGGCGGCGCTGGCTGCCTGCCTGCACGGCGCGGCCGCCGATGCCGTCGCCGCGCGGCGCGGCGAGCGCGGCCTGCTGGCCGGCGATCTGCTGGACGCGCTGGCGCCGCTACTGAACGGAATCGACCATGCAGCGCAGCTGGATGCTTGAGGACGAAGCCGCGCAGCTCGCGTTCGGAGCGCGCCTGGCGCATGCGCTCACGCAGCCGCTGTGCATTTACCTCACAGGCCCGCTCGGCGCCGGCAAGACCACGCTGGTGCGCGGCCTGCTGCGCGCGCTCGGCCACACCGGCACGGTGCGCAGCACCACTTACACGCTGCTCGAAACCTACACCGTGGCCGGCCAGCCGGTCTGCCACTTCGACCTGTACCGGCTCACCGACGCCGAGGAACTGGAGCACATCGGCGCCCGCGAGCTGTTCGACGGCCGCCACCTGTGCCTGATCGAGTGGCCCGAGCACGGCGCCGGCTGGTTGCCGGTGCCGGACCTCGAGCTCGCCCTTCAGATGGCCGGCAGCGGCCGTCGGCTGCGCGCCCGCGCCCACGGCCCGGCCGGTGAACGCACCCTGGAAGCGCTGACATGAAACGATTTCTCTGCTGCGTGCTGGCGCTGCTGCCGCTGGCCGTCGGCGCCGGCGAACTGCGCGCCGTGCGCTACGCCCCCATCGCCGGCGGCACTCGGGTGACGCTGGAGCTCAGCGCGCCGACCGCCGGCAAGGTGTTTGCGCTGTCGGCCCCCGACCGCCTGGTGATCGACCTGCCGGCCACCAGCGCGCGCGGCGCGCTGGCGGCGCCCACCGGCGGCGTGCTGCGCGGCGTGCGCCAGGGCCCGCAGCCCGGCGGTCAGCTGCGCGTGGTGTTCGACCTGGCAGGACCCGCCAAATGGCGCCAGACGACGCTGCCGGCCGCCGGCGGCCAGGGCCCGCGGCTGCAGCTCGACGTGCTGGGCACGACGCCTGCTGCAGCGCCCAAGGCGGCGGCACGCCCGGCGCCTGCCGCGCGCCAACCGGCCACGGTGGCCAAAGCGGCGCCGATCTCCCGACCGCAAGCGGCCGACACCCCCCCGGCGCCGGTCCTGCGCACCCAATCGGCCCGCGCGGTGACGGTGGTGATCGACGCCGGCCACGGCGGGCACGACGTGGGCGCCGTCGGCCCCGGTCGGCTGTACGAGAAAACCGTCACGCTGGCGCTGGCGCGCGAGCTCGCCGCCCAGATCAACGCCCAGCGTGGCATGCGCGCCGTGCTCACGCGCAACGACGACCGTTTCCTGGAGCTGCGCGAACGCACGGCGGTGGCGCACCGGCACAAGGCCGACCTGTTCCTGTCCATCCATGCCGATGCGGTGGCCGGCGGCGGCGCCCGCGGCTCGAGCGTCTATGCGCTGTCCGAGCACGGCGCCAGCAGCGAGGCGGCGCGCTTGCTGGCGGCGCGCGAGAACGCCGCCGGCATGCCGGCCGGCCTGGCCGCGGCCGGGCAGGACCGGATGCTGCGCTCGGTGCTGCTCGACCTGTCGCAGAACGCCACCATCGAGGCCAGCCTGCGCCTGGGCGAGCGGCTGCTCGACCGCATCGCCGACGTGAACAAGCTGCACCGCTCGGACGTGCAGCAGGCCGGTTTCATGGTGCTGAAGTCCCCGCAAGTGCCGTCCGTACTGGTCGAGACCGCCTTCATTTCCGACCCCACTGAGGCGCGCAAGCTGGCCGATGCCAACTTCCGGCGCCGCTTTGCCGCTGCGCTGCTGGCCGGCATCCGCGACTACCTGCAAACCGAGCCGCGCCTGCGCCAGGCGCTGGCCGAGGCGCAGACCGGCCGCACGCCGGCGCTGCGCGCCGCCGATGACGGCGGCTGAGGCCACGCGCCGGCCGATCCGCGAACTGCCGGCGCAGCTCGCCAACCAGATCGCCGCCGGCGAGGTGGTCGAGCGGCCGGCGTCGATCGTCAAGGAGCTGCTCGAAAACGCCCTCGACGCTGGCGCCCGGCGCATCGAGGTGACGCTGGAGCAGGGCGGCGTCGGGCTGATCCGCGTGCGCGACGACGGCGCCGGCATCCCGGCCGCGGAACTGCCGCTGGCGCTGCGCCGCCAC
>NZ_JAQVGQ010000315.1 GCF_028696615.1 Immundisolibacter sp.
ACTGGCGGCGGCGGGCGTGGGCCTGGCGCCGGACCTGCGCCTCGCGCCGCTGCTGCTGGCGCTGGCGCTGCTGCACGGCTGGCGAGCGGTGCGCTGGTATCGCCCCGGCATCTGGCGCGTGCCGCTGCTGTGGTCACTGCACGTCGCCTACGCCTGGCTGGTGGTGGCGCTCGCCGCGCTCGCCGCCTGGCACGCCGGGGTGCCGATCGCCGCCAGCGCGGCGCTGCACGCCTTCACGATCGGCACCGTGGGCGGGCTGATCCTGGCCATGATGGCGCGCGTGAGTCTCGGCCACACCGGCCGGCCACTCGCACCGCCGCGGCCGCTGGCGTTCGCCTTTGCCGCCGTGGCGCTGGCGGCCGCGGCGCGGGTGGGGCTGGCCGGCGTGGCGCCGCGCCTGGCGGTGGCGCTGGCGGCTGCGCTGTGGTGCCTGGGTTTCGGCCTGTTCCTGGTCCGCTACGCGCCCATGCTGTGGCGACCGCGCGTGGATGGCCGGCCGGGCTGAGGCGCACGCCGTGGACTGTCGGGCGATCCGTCAGACGTGATTCAGCAGCACCTGCTCGCGCGGGTCGGGATTCAGGTAGGTCTGCGCGGCCGCCCAGGGGTGCGGCGCGCGGCGCAAGTGATGGCGCAGTAACGTGACCGGCACCAGGCGCGGCGCGCGGCGCTGCCGGTAGGCGTCGATGGCCTCGTGCAGCTCGGCGCGGTCGACGTCGTCGAGGCGATCCTTGAGGTAGCCGGCCAGGTGCTGCAGCACGTTGACGTGGCCACCGACGCTGGCGTGGCGGCCCAGTGCCGCCATGAACTGCGCGCCGTAATCGGCCAGCAGCCCGGCGGGCGGCTGCCGGCCGGCGCCGGCCACCAGCCGCCCAAGCCGCCGGTAGGCCGCCTGGTTGTGGGCGAGCAGCTGGTATTTGTGGCGGCCGTGGAAGTCCACCAACGCCGCGCCGCTGGCACCGGCCGCGAGCAGGGCCTGCCAGCGCGCGTAGGCGAACACGCGCTCGATGAAGTTCTCGCGCAGCACTGGATCGCGAAGGCGGCCTTCTTCCTCCACCGGCAGCAACGGCGCACGCGCCATGAGCCCGGCGGCGAAGGCGCCGCTGCCGCGGCCGTGCTCTTGGCCGGATTCGGTGTAGGTCTTCACGCGCGCCATGCCGCAGCTTGGCGAGTTTTTCTTGAGTACGTAGCCGCACAGGCCCGCCAGCTGGCGGCATACGCGCGCCGCCTCGGCGTCGAGCGCGTCGGTGACGTCGAGCTCGACATCGCGCACGCCGCGCACGCGCACGCCGGCGGCGGTCTGCACGAGGCGAATCGGCGCGCGCGGCACGCCAAGGCCGATCGCCACCTCGGGACACATCGGCACCAGCTCGAAGTGCTCGGCCAGCACGTCCGCCACGAAGCCGTCGCGCTTGTGGCCGCCGTCGTAACGCACGCGCTCGCCGAGCAGGCAGGCGCTGACGCCAAGGCGCAGGCGCGGCTCAGTCATCGGCCGCCGGCTGCGGACGGGCGCGGTCGATAATGGCGTCGCTACTTGTCATTGGGCCGAACCTCGAGGAGCTGAATGATGCCGATCCTGCCCGAAGGGCTGTCGCGCTGGGTGCTGGCGGTGCTGGAAATCCTGGCCGCGCTGTTCATTTTTTCGCTGGGCGCGCTGATGCTGGCCGCGCTGGTGATGTACGTGATCGACCGCCACCAGACGCAGCATGCGGTGCGGCGCAATTTTCCGCTGATCGGGCGTTTTCGCTACGCTTTCGAGCGCCTGGGCGAGTTTTTTCGCCAATATTTCTTCGCCATGGACCGCGAGGAGCTGCCCTTCAACCGCGCCCAGCGCAGCTGGGTGTACCGGGCGGCCAAGAACCTCGACAACACGGTCGCCTTCGGCTCCACGCACAACCTGCACCGGCCGGGCGCGATCATTTTCGTGAGCGCCCTGTTCCCGCCGCTCGAGCAGGACACGCGCCCGCCGCAGCCGGTGACGATCGGCCCGTTCTGCCGCCAGCCGTACACCGCGCACGCCATCTTCAACATCTCGGCCATGAGCTACGGCGCGCTGTCCAAGCCGGCGGTGCGCGCGCTGTCGATGGGCGCCGCCAAGGCCGGCTGCTGGCTGAACACCGGCGAGGGGGGGCTGGCCGCGGCACACCTGGAAGGCGGCAGCGATGTGGTGTTTCAGATCGGCACCGCCAAGTACGGCGTGCGCGATCAGGACGGCAACCTGTCCGAGACGCGCCTGCGGGAACTGGCCGCCATGGCGCCGATTCGCATGTTCGAGATCAAGCTCTCTCAGGGCGCCAAGCCCGGCAAGGGCGGCATCCTGCCGGCGGTGAAGGTGACGCCCGAAATCGCCGCCATCCGCGGCATTCCGCCGGGACGCGATTCGCTATCGCCGAATCGCCACCCGGACATCCACGACCTGGACGACCTGCTCGATCAGATCGCCCGCATCCGGGACATCACCGGCAAGCCGGTCGGCTTCAAGACCGTGGTCGGCAACTTCGACTGGCTGGACGAGCTGTGCTCGGCCATCCACCGGCGCGGCATCGAGTCGGCGCCGGATTTCATCACCGTGGACAGCGCCGAGGGCGGCAGCGGCGCGGCGCCCATGCCGCTGAT
>NZ_JAQVGQ010000074.1 GCF_028696615.1 Immundisolibacter sp.
CGTTGCGGTGCCGGCGTCCGGGACAGCATGCTCCCGGCCTGACCATATGGCGCAAGCGTTTGGTTGTGAAGCAAGCGTATAAAAACCGTGGACGGGATTTTGCCGAATTTCCTTCGGCACGCTGAGAAAGTTCCGGCACGGGGTTTCAGCTTTTGCAGGGGAATCATGTCGGGACCGAGCAGCGATCAACCCGCCACCGGGCCCGCCGATCGTGGTCCGCTTCGACGGCCGAGTCTGCGCGCGGTGTCGGCCGCGGCGGTGGTGGCGCTGGCGCTGCCGATGTTGGCGCTGCTCGGTTGGTCGGCCGAGCATCTGCGCGCCGCGGCGCGTGAGGACACCGCCCTGCATGCGCGAGCCATGGCCGATGACGTGGCGCGTCGACACAACCAGGTGGTGGCGGACGCCCGAACCGTGCTGGCGGTATTGGCGCAAGTGCCGCGCCTGGTCGAGGACGTGCCAGGCTGCACCGTCCTGATGCGCCGGCTGGTCGCCGCCGGCGGCCCGTTCGTCAATCTCGGCGTCATCGGCGTCGACGGCCGGGTGTTGTGTTCGGCGCTGCCGGTTCCCCCGGGCCTGAATCTCGGCGATCGCCGTTATTTTCGCCGCGCGGTCGAAACCAGACGCTTCGCCGCCGGAACTTACCAGGTCGGGCGCATCACCGGTGCACCGGGCATCAATTTCGGCCTGCCGCTGCTGGGCGATGACGGGGCGGTGCGTGCGGTGGTGTTCGCCGCCATCGGCACCGGCTGGATGTCGGAGCTGTTCGATTCGGCGCTGCTGCCGGCCGGGGCCACGCTGGTGTTGCTCGACCACCAGCTCGGCGAGCTGGCGCGCTACCCGCCGCGCGCGCCGGATGATCTGGCCCTGCCGGTGCCGGCATCGGCGCTCGCCAGCCTGATACGGCAGCAACCGCAGGCAGGCGTCGTACCGGTACCGAACGGCGGTGGCTCGGCGCGTCATTACATGTATCTGCGCCTGGGCGGCGAGGCGCTGTCCGATCCGCCGTATCTGGTGCTCGGCTGGCCCCCGGACGCCCTGGCGAGCACGCTCGACACGGCGGTCCGGCGTCAGCCGCTGGTGGTGTGGGCGGCGCTGCTGGTGCTGGCTGGCCTCGCCTGGCTGGTGGTGAATATGGCGGTGGTGGAGCCGGTGCGCCGCCTGGCGGTCGCCGCCGCTCGCCTGGCGGACGGCGAGCAGGGTGTGCGCCTGCCGGCCAGCGGCTGGGTGGCAGAGCTGGTTGCCATGCGCAGCGCCTTCAACCATATGGCGCAGCGGGTCGACGGCGCGCTGCGGGCGTATGCGGTGCTCAGCGCCGGCAACCGCGCGCTGCTGCACGAGTCCGACGAGCAGCATCTGCTGCAGGCCATGTGCGAGGTGGCGGTCGGGGTGGGCGGTTACCGCTGCGCCTGGGTGTCCTACCTTGACGACGGCGGCATCCAGACCATGGCACGTGCCGGCGACGACGGCGGTTTCGCCGCCTACCTGCAGGCGCACTGGCAGACCGCGCTGGCCCACCGCACGCCGACCGCCGAGGCCATCGCCAGCGGGCAGCCGGTCATGCTCGGCAACGCGCATCGTCCGGCCGTGCACGACCTGTTTGCGACCGCCGCCGGGCGCGGCCTCAAGTCCGGTTTGGTGCTGCCTCTGAAGGTGGACGGGCGGGTGATCGGCGTGTTCACGATTCATGCCGCCGAGGTAGAGGCGTTTCACCAGCGCGAGCGCACGCTGCTGGCAGAGATGGCAGACGATCTGTCGTTCGGCATCGCCGCCGCGCGCTTGCGCGTGCGCCAGCAGCAGGCCGAGGCGCGCCTGCAGCATCTGGCGTATTTCGATCCGGTGACCGGCGTGCCCAATCAGGCTAGTTTCCTGGAGTGCACCGGCGGGCTGCTGGCCGATGCTGGCCAGCTGGCGGTGCTGGTGGTGCAGCTCGAAAATTACTGGGAGATCGCCGCCACGCTGGGGCAGAGCAGCGCCGAGGTGTACCTGAAGGAGTTGGCGCAGCGGCTGGATGCACTGGCACCGACGCTGCTTGCGCGCGTCACCCAGGCCGAGTTCGCCTTGTTGCTGGCGGGCGCCGACGCTGCCGCGGCGAACCGCGAGGCCGGCCGGGTGCTGGCCACCCTGAGCGCGCCGGTGCAATTGGCCGGCATCGGCATCGACGTGCGCGCCAGCGTGGGTATTGCGCTCGGTGGTGACCACCGGCACGGTGACGCCGAGCGGGTGCTGCAAGCTGCCCAGCTGGCGGCGAACGAGGCGGCCGGCCGTGCCTCGCCGGTCGCCCTGGCGCCGCCGAACGTCGACCGCCAGTGGCGCGAGCGGCTCGCCCTGTTGTCGGACCTGCGCGTGGCCATCGACCAGCGGCAGTTGGCCGTGTACGTGCAGCCGCAGCTGGACCTGCGCAGCGGGCGCATTTGCGGCATGGAAGCCCTGGCGCGCTGGCGTCACCCGCGGCACGGCGATGTGCCGCCGGCACGCTTTATCGATCTGGCCGAGAAGACCGGCCTGATTCGCCCGCTCACCCACGCGGTGCTGGACGAGGTGTGCGGGCTCGCGCTCGGCTGCGCGGCGGCGGGGCTCATGCTGCCGATCGCAGTCAACGTGTCGGCGCGCAATCTGCACGATCCGGAATTCGTCGGTCGTGTCGCCGGGCTGCTGCAGCGCTGGCCGCTGCCGCGGGCCTGCCTGCATCTGGAGCTGACGGAAACCGCGGTCATGCAGGAGCCGGCGCTCAGCCTGCGGGTGCTACAGACCTTGCACGGCCTGGGGCTGTCGATCTACCTCGACGACTTCGGAACCGGCCAGTCGTCCATGGCCTACCTGCGCGAGCTGCCGTTGAGCGGCCTGAAGATCGATCGCGCCTTCGTGGCCGGTCTGGACCAGCCGGCCACGCGGCGCATCGTGCAGGCCATGATCGACCTCGGGCACGCCCTGAATCAAAAAGTGGTGGCCGAGGGCGTGGAGGACGACGCCACGGCCGCCACCCTGGCCGGCATGGGCTGCGACATCGCGCAGGGCTACGGCATCGCGCGCCCGATGCCGGGGAGCGAGATCATCGCCTGGATCGGCCGCCGGTCGGGCGAGGGTGCCGTCGGCGGCACGGATCGCGGCCGCTGACGAGGTGCTGCCGCCGCGGCGGTCCGCTCACAAGCCCATGATCTTGCGGTAGCCGCGCCAGAAGGCGCGCATGCCGACCTCGGTCAGCGTGCTGTCGATGTCGGCGATGTCACGCCCGCCCATCTCGACGATGGACGCCTCGTCGCCGTCGCGCACGATGGCCTTTTGCACCAGTTCGCACACGTCGCCGTCTTCCATGGAGATGAGGCCGGCCGGACCGATCAGGTTGATCTGCTTGATGCGCATGGCGCGCTCGGCGGGCGTGTCGTCGGCGTAGCCGAAGTAGGTCCATACCAGCTCGAAGGCTTGCGGGCCGTGGGTGACGATCTGCCGCGTGGCCAGCGTGTTGGCGATCTGCTGGGCGACCAGGTTCGGGAAGATGACGTGGATGCACAGCGTGTCGCCGTCGGCGAACTCCGGCCAGCCCTCGAGGACGCTCGGATCGGCCAGCGCGTAGTTCTCCTGGTACGAGCGCCCGCCTTCTTTTTTGTAGCCCTCGATGCGGCCCTCGTCGGTGCCGGCGCGCGAGTGGATGCAGTTGTGCATCTGCTCGAAGCCGTCGATCTCGGTGCCGCAGATTTGCGAGGCCCGGTACAGGCCGAAGGTGGCGTGGAACAGGTGCAGCAGGCTGGCGTGGTAGGGATCGTGCGTGTTGTCGGCGTACAGCTTCCAGTTGCTGTGCACGAACTGGCGGTGGTAGCCGATGACCTCGACCGGCCGGTTGAACAGGCGCCGGTGGTAGGCGGCCATGCGCGGGCCGAAGTAGTCCTCGACCGACGGCATGTCGTCGGCGAAGCTCGCGAAGATGCACTGCCCGAACACCTGCACGTTCAGTTTGCGCAGGCCGTGCTGTTTCAGGTCGAAGTCGGCCGGGTAGCCGCCCTTGCCGCCGAGTCCCCGGCGAAACGGCACGCCGATCAGGTCACCCTTGGCGTCGTAAGCCCACTGGTGGTAGACGCAGGTCAGCGTGTCGGCGTTGCCGCGCAGGTCGCGGCACACCAGCGCGCCGCGGTGCGCGCAGCGGTTCACCAGCACATGGAACTGGCCGGCGGCATCGCGGGTGACGATGACCGGCGTGTCGCCGACGAAGGTGGTCTTGTAGTCGCCGGCGTTGGGCAGTTCGGCGGTCAGCGCCACGTAGTTCCAGGTGCGGCCGCGGAAGATGCGCTGTTGCTCCAAGTCGTAGATGGCCGGGTCCTGGTAGACGCGGTACGGCACTCGGGTGTAGCCGTCCTTGGGCCAGATCAGGTCCAAGGCGGCGGGCACGGTAGGTGCGTTCATGTCGTCCTCCTGGGTAATGCGAATGTCGGTGGTTTCGATTATGGCCGAGGCGGGTGGGGCGTCGGTAACGGTGGTGTCACGTGCGTTTCGCAAGCTCGCGCGGCTCCCATTTTTTGCCAACGCCGTTTGAAGCATGCCTCCCTGGTCCCCCGAAGACACCTACCGTCTGTGCCTCGAGCTCGCCACGGTGCTCGCGCAGCAGCGGCTGAGCATCCTGTTTCAGCCCATCGCCTCGCTGCGCGGCCGCTCACTGGTGGGTTATGAGGCGCTGGTGCGCGGTCCGGCCGACAGTCCGCTGCACAACCCCTTGGTTTTGTTCGGCGCGGCCGAGCACTGCAAGCGCCTGGCGGAGCTCGACCTGCTGTGCCGGCGGCTGGCCGCCAGGCAGTTTCTCGCCATGGACCTGCCGGGGCAGTTGTTCCTGAACATGGTGCCGTGCCTGCTGCTGGACCCGGCCTACGATGCGCAGCAGGCGGTCGAACAGCTGCGCGCCACCGGCCTGCCGCCGCAGCGGGTGGTGCTGGAGCTCAGCGAACGCTACCCGCTCGAAGACTCGCACGGCGTGCGCCGGGCGCTGGAGCCGTATGTGGCGGCCGGTTACACGGTCGCCATCGACGATCTGGGCGCCGGCTACGCCAGCCTGCGCCTGTGGTCGGAGCTGCGCCCGGCCTACGTGAAGATCGACCAGCACTTCATCCGCGGCCTGGATGACGATCCGGTCAAGCGCGAGTTCGTGCGCTCGATGGGCGACATCGCGCGCAGCGCCGGCGCCCAGGTGGTGGCCGAGGGCGTGGAAACCGCCGGCGAGTTCGGCGCGCTGGCCGAGCTCGGTATCGAGCTGGCGCAGGGCTACCACCTGGCGCGGCCGGCTGCCGAGCCACCGCTGGCGCTGCCGGCCGGTCTGTTCGAGCGCGATCTGCCGGCGCTGCGCGCTGCCTGGCGCTGGCAACGCGGTCAGACGGTGGGCGAGCTGGCGCGGCCGAATCCGACCATCACCCCCGACACGTGCATGGAGGCGGTGGGCGTGCTGTTTCGCCAGCAGCCGGACCTGAATACGCTGCCGGTGCTCACCGACGGCCGGGTGGTGGGGGCGGTGCAACGCCTGCCGTTCACGGACATTTACCTCAGCCGCTATGGGCGCGACCTGTACGGGCGCAAGCCGGCGTCCTGGTTCATGCAGACCGAGCCGCTCACGGTCGAGCACGGTCTGCAACTGGCGGACGTCAGTCGCCTGCTGACCGACGTCGCCGCCGGGCAGGTGGAGCAGGAGTTCATCGTCACCCGCGCCGGCCAGTACCTGGGCATGGTGCGCGTGCTCGACCTGCTGCGCCGCATCACGGACCTGCAGGTGCGCGCCGCCCACCACGCCAACCCGCTGACGCTGCTGCCGGGCAACGTGCCGGTCTACGAGTGCATCGACGACTTGCTGCGCCGGCAGGCGCCGTTTGCCGTCGCCTACTGCGACATCGACCATTTCAAGCCATTCAACGATGTATACGGTTACGGTCGCGGCGACGAGGTGATCAAGCGCCTGGCGGAGCTGGCGGTGCAGCACTGCAACGGCGAGCGGGACCTGGTCGGCCATATCGGCGGGGACGATTTCGTGCTGGTGCTCGGCAGCGACGACTGGCGCGCGCGCTGCGAGCGTCTGCTGGTGACCTTCAACGCCGCGGCGGCCGAGTTCTACAGCGCCGAGGACCGCGCCGCCGGCGGCGTGTGGAGCGAGGACCGGCGCGGTCAGGCGCAGTTCTTTCCGCTGCTGGGGCTGTCGATCGGCGTGGTGCTGCCGGACCCGGCGCGCTGCCGTTCGCACCACGACGTGGCGGCGCTGGCCAGCGAGGCCAAACACCAGGCCAAGCTGCGCCACGGCGATGCCGCCGGCGGCGCGTTGTACGTGGACCGCCGGCGCGGTCCCGATGGCGTGCCTGACGTGACGCGGCCGGCGGCCCCGGCGCAGTCAGCCTGATTGCCGCCGCCCGGCAGGGCGCTGCGGTGGCTGGTCAGACGGCGAAGCGGAAATTCATGGTGCGGTCGTTGTAGTAGACACCGGACAGCTGCACCACCAGGGTCAGGATGTCGGTCTGCCCGTCGTTGAAATGGCCATGCCACAGGTTGGGCGGCGTCAGCGATACCTGTCCTGGCCGCCAGTCCACGCGCACGGGATCGACGATGGCGCCGTGCTTCAAGGTTTCGCCGAGTAGCGAGTAACTCGCCTCGTTGCCGTCGATGACGTAGGTGATGGCGGCCGCGGCGTGGCCATGCACGGTGTTGGCAGCGCCCGGCGCGAGACGATTCAGGTGCGCGAACAGGTTGGGCGTGGCGAGTTTTTCGCGCTCGAGCCCTTGGTGCGCCAGGAACACGCCCGACGCGGTGATGCCCTGGGCTTTGGTTTCTTCGAGCTTGGCCGCCAGCCGTGCCGCCGGCCAGTGGGTGAAGGCGATGCGCGGCGTCGGCTGCACCTGCCAGCCCATGTAACGCGCCATGGGGCTGTCGTCCACGTAGTAGAAGCGCAGGCCCTGGGCACCGCCCTGCGCTGTGGCGCCGATGCTGCCCGGCACCGCCAGGATGTCACCGGCGGCCACCGTCACCGCCTCGGCGCCGGCGCGAAACTCGCCCGTGCCTGCCAGCACCAGCACGATCACGCCGCCGGCGGCCTCGCCTACCGCCACCGTGGCACCGGGCTTCAAGGCATGGGTGCCGGCCAGCAGCGCCGGCAGCGTGGCCGGGTAGGGCAGGCCGAGTTCGGCGGAAAAATCGATCGGCCCGTCCTGCGGCGCCATCACCGCCGGCGGCAATACCTTTTCGATCGGTTTCGGCAGCGCGGCGCCCATGAAGTCGCGCTCGGTCAGGTAAAGCGCGCGCTGGGCGGCGGGTGTGCTCGCCGGGGCGGGTGCGGCGTGGCGGTAGTCGATGGCGTGGCTCATGGCGGACTCCTCCTGCGGGATCGTGTTTTGGTTCGGCGCAGTCTCGAACGCGCTGATTGATTCAGCGCGTTCGTCCGGGGGCGCGTGGGTGTGCAGAGTCTCCTCAGCGCGCGGCGATGGGCGGGTCATCGTTGCTGGCCATGGCGGGCGGCAGGCGCACCGGTTTGCCGGTCTCGCCGAGGTCGCTGGCGATCCGCTTGGCGGTTGCCGTCGCCACGGCGCGCGAGCGAAACGGCCCGGCCAGTACCTGGTGCTGGCCGTCGCGGGCCAGGTGCCGGGCCGGGATCGGCGGGCCCTGGTGGGTGAGCATGGCCACCAGCCGGCGGGCGTTGTTTTCGGACTTGAAACGCCCGAGATCGACGTACCAGTCACCCTGTCCGACGGGCGCCACGTGCGGGCTTGGCAGCGGCGGCGCCGCCGGCAGCGCGGCGAGGTAGACATCGAGCGGCGGCGCGCCGGCTTCGATGGGCAGCGGATAGCCGCGGTGCTGCCCGGCCTGCGCGTGGGCGAGCTCGAGGTCCACCAGGGCGGAATCCTGCAGGTGATGCCGGGCGATCGCGGCCTCGATGGCACGCGTCAGCGCCCGTTCACGGCGCGCCGGGGGCATCGGCTTGGTGGCCTCGTGCGCTTCGAGCAGCAGGCCGTCGTCGCCGCGGCCGACCAGGTAGGGCTGATCGACCACCGTCACCGGCGTGCCGACCGGCACCGCCTCGAACAGCGGCGCGATGTCCTCCGGGTAAAGCTGCATGCAGCCGTGGCTGACGCGCAGGCCGATGCCGGCCGGTTTGTTGGTGCCGTGGATGAGGATGCTCGGCCAGCCCAGGCGCAGCGCATGGCTGCCGAGCGGGTTGTCCGGCCCGGCCGGCACCACCGCCGGCAGCGGATCACCCTTGGCGGCGTGTTCGCGGCGGATGGAGGCCGGCACCACCCACGGCGGGGCGGCGTGTTTGGCGGCCACCTTGGTGCGCCCGAGCGGAGTGCTCCAGCCCTCGCGGCCGATGCCGAGCGGGTGGGTGACGACCTGTTGCGGCCGGCCCGGCTGCGCCGGCGGGAAGTAATAAAGCCGCCGCGCGGCGAGGTTGATGACCAGGCCCTGCCGCGGCGCATCCGGCAGCACGTGGGCGGTCGGCAGCAGCACGCGCTGGCCGACCGGCGGCGTCCACGGATCGACGCCCGGGTTGGCGGCCAGCAGCTCGTCGTAGCCCAGATCGTAGGCGCGGGCGATGTCGAGCAGGGTTTCCTCGCCCTGCACGGTGGTGTAGCGCAGGCGGCCGATGACGTCACGGCCGTCGGGCAGTTCGAAGGTGTTGAGGGCGAACGGTTCGGGCGGCGGCGGGGGCGGGGCGAGCGGCACCGGCTCGCGGTGGCCCCAGCCGGCGCAGCCGGCGAGCGTCGTCAGCAGCAGGCCGAGCGCGAAGGCGCGGCCGAACGCGGCGAGCGTCCTCATGCGCCGCCCCCCAGCAGGCGGTGCAGCAGCGCCTGGTACACGTCGGCGAGCTGGTCGATGTCGGCCGCCGGCGTGCACTCATCGACCTTGTGGATGCTGGCGTTGCGCAGGCCGAGCTCGACCACCTCGGCACCGCTCGGCGCGATGAAGCGCCCGTCCGAGGTGCCGCCGCCGGTGGACAGCAGCGGCTGCACGCCCAGAACGTCGGCCAGCGCGGCGCGCGTTTCCTGCAGCAGCCGCCCGCCGCGGGTCAGGAACGGCTGCGCGCCGAGCGTCCAGTCGATCTCGCAGCGCGCGCCGCCGGCCGCCACGATGGCCTCGAAGCGGGCCCGGAGCGCGTCGGCGCCCGGGCTGGGCGGGAAGCGGAAATTGCAGTCGATGAGCAGCTCGCCCGGGATCACGTTGCCGGCGCCGGTGCCGGCATGGATGTTGGAAATCTGAAAGCTCACCGGCGGAAACGCGGCATCGTCGCCGCCCCAATCCTCGGCGCACAGCGCCGCCAGCGTGGGCGCGAAGGCGTGGATGGGATTGAGCGCTTTTTCGGGATACGCCACGTGGCCCTGCACGCCCAGCACGCGCAGGCGCGCCGTGAGCGAGCCGCGCCGGCCGACGCGCAGCACGTCGCCCAGGCGCCGGTCGCTGGACGGCTCGCCCACCAGGCACCAGTCGATGCGCTCGCCGCGGGCGTCGAGCGCCTGCATCACGCGCACCGTACCGTCGACGGCATCGCCTTCCTCGTCGCTGGTGAGCAGAAAGCCGATCGAGCCGGCGGGCTGCGGGCTGGCGGTGAGAAACCGCTCCACCGCCACCACCATGGCGGCCAGCGCGCCCTTCATGTCGGCGGCGCCGCGGCCGATCAAAAGGCCCTCGCGCAGCTCGGCGGCGAACGGGTCGCAGCTCCAGGCGGCGCGATCGCCCACCGGCACCACGTCGGTGTGGCCGGCGAACACGAACAGCGGCCCGGTTACGCCGCGCCGCGCCCACAGGTTGTCGACCGCACCGAAACGCATGGGTTCGAGCGTGAAGCCGAGCGCCGAAAGACGCTCGCCGAGCAGCGCCTGGCAGCCGGCGTCGTCCGGCGTGACCGAGGGGCGGCGGATCAGCGCCCGGGCGAGATCGAGTGCCGCGCTCATGGACCGTCTGCCAGCAGCGCCTGCCAGGTCTCGGGCACGAAACCGGCCGTGACCCGATCGCCGATCTCCACCAGCGGGCGGCGGATCAGCGTCGGCTGCGCCAGCAGCAAGGGGATCAGGGTGGCGTCATCGTCGGCGGCGCGCTGCTGGTCGGGGTCCAGCTTGCGCCAGGTCGCGCCGCTGCGGTTCAGCAGGCGCGCCGCGCCGAGCGCCGCGAGCCAGCGCGTCAGGCGCGCCGCATCCAGGCCGTCGCGGCGCAGGTCGTGAAAAGTCAGATTCACGCCGCGCGCGGCGAACCAGGCGCGGGATTTTTTGACCGTGTCGCAGTTCGGGATGCCGTAGAGCGTCATCGTGACCGGGGCTGTCAGGGGCGGACTGGGTGTCCGACGTCGGGCCGGCTCATGGTCGCTGTCGCCATTGGCGCAGCTCGATGGGGTTGCCGTCGGGGTCGGTGATCTCGGCGCGGATGAAGGCCGGTGTCTCGACCGGCCCCCAGCTGGGCGTGACGCCGCTGGCGGACAGGGCCGTCAGTGTGTGCAGCATGTCGCCGACCTCGAAGGCCATCAGGCGGTAGCCGATGCGCTCGCCGGTCTTGGCCTGTGCTTCGGCGGTGGGCACGCGCAGCAGTTCCACGGCCGAGTCGCCGAGCCTCACGTAGGCGATTTCGGCGATGACCGGATCGTCGACCGGGTAACGGTGCGTGAGCGTGCCACCGAGCACGTGGGTGTAGAACTCGAGGCTGCGGTCGAAATCGCTCGGAACCAACTCCACGTGATCCAGTCGCTTGAGCATGCGGGCGTCCTCCGTCGGGTGCCTGCGGCAGGCCGTCGATGCGGCACCCCGGGCCCGTTTTTGTTGTTGCCGCGTCGCGGCGTGGGCCTGCCGAAGGGCAGTCAGCTCTCAGAGTTTGTGAAGAAATGCGCGTCCTGCGCATTTCTTGCGTCGCCCGTCCGGTACACGCCCGGACGGGCTCGCGCGAATCAAGCCCTCAAGGGCTCGATTCGCGTCCGGCCATCCCTGGCCGGCCTCGGCGCTTGAAAAATTCACAAGCGCTCAGTCGTCACGCCTGATGGATGTGTCAGCCGTCGCCGGCTTGCCGGGGGCGGATTATGGCATCGTCGATCGCCAGGGCCGGATCACGAGTCAGAGTTTGTGAAGAAATGCGCGTCCTGCGCATTTCTTGCG
>NZ_JAQVGQ010000075.1:0-4810 GCF_028696615.1 Immundisolibacter sp.
CAGCTTGCCGCGCGCGCTGTGCTTGGCCTTGGCGTGTTCGGGGCCGCCCTGCGCGTACTGCGCGAGCTTGGCGCGCAGGTCCGCCACCAGCGCGCGGTTGTGTTCGGCGTTGGCGGCGAACTCGGCCGTGGCGGGGTTCAGCTTGCTGTCCAGTACCGGCACGCGGGTCTCCTTCGTCGTTCGACTGGGCGGGACAACGCCTTGGACGAACCTCCCCGCTCGCTGCGTCGCCGCACAGGCCCGCGACGCGCTCGGGTCAGTCCGCCGCCACGCGCAGCAGGATTTTGCCGCGCGTGTGCTGCGTGGCGCTCATCTGGTGCGCGCGGGCGGCGTCTTCCAGCGGCAGCACGGCGGCGATGTGCGGCCGGATGCGCCCCTGCACCGCGAGTGCAGCGATCTTTTCGAGCTGCGCGCCGTCGGCGCGGGCGATCAGAATGCGCGACTCGACGCCGCCGATGCGCATGTCCGCCTCGGTCGCCTCCGGGCTCAGCAGCACGATGCGCGTGCCGGCATGCACCAGCGGCGCACAGCCCTGCAGCGACGGCCCGGCGAAGGCGGCGAAGATGACGTCCACCTTGGGAAAGCGCTTTGCGATGTCGGCCGCGAAATCGGGCGCGTGGTAGTCCACTACCAAATCGGCACCCAGTCCGCGCACGTAATCGTGGTTGGCGACGCTGGCGCTGGCGATCACCGTCGCCCCGGCATCGTGCGCCATCTGCACCGCGATGCTGCCGACGCCGCCGGCCGCGCCGGTGATCAGCACCACTTCCCCGGGCTTCAGATCGGCAAGCTCGAACAGGCCCTGCCAGGCGGTGTGGCCCGCGACGGGCAGCGCCGCGGCCTGCTCGAAGCTGAGCGGCGGCGGCTTGTGAGCGAGCTTGGCGGCTTCCACCGGCACGAACTGCGCGTACCCGCCCCAGTGCATGTGGCGCTGTTGCAGAAAGCCGAACACGGCCTCGCCAGGCGCGAAGCCCGTGACTGCCGCGCCGACCGCCGCCACTACGCCCGACACCTCGCGGCCGAGGATGATCGGGAACTCGTAGGGCACGAACTGCCTGAGCTGGCCATTGCGGATGCGCCAGTCGATGGGGTTGACGCCCGCCACGCGCACCGCGACCAGCACCTGATCGTCGGCGATCGGCGGCGTGGGGCGATCGGCCAGGTGCAGCCGCTCGGGGCCGCCGAAGTCATCGATGACAATGGCTTTCACAGGGGGGTGTTTCGGGGGTTGGGGCTGCGCGAGCGTGTGCGGAAAACCGCCCGGCGTCTCGCCGGGCGGATGGCATGGACGCTTACAGCAACTCCACCGCCAGCGCCGTGGCCTCGCCGCCGGCAAGACAAATGCCGGCCACGCCGTACCTGCCGCCGCGCCGGCGCAGCGCGTTCAGCAGCGTCACCACGATGCGCGCGCCCGACGCGCCGACCGGGTGCCCCAGCGCGCAGGCGCCGCCCAGCACGTTCATCTTGTCGTGCGGGATGCGCAGCTCCTGCATCACCGTCATCGGCACCACGGCGAAGGCTTCGTTCACCTCGTACAGGTCGGGCGTGTCGGCGCTCCAGCCGAGCTTGCGCAGCAGCAGCTCGATGGCGCCGACCGGCGCGGTGGTGAACCAGGCCGGGTCCTGGGCGTGGGTGGCGTGGCCGAGCACGCGGGCGAGCGGTTTCAGGTTCCGGCGGGCGGCCTCCTCCTCGCTCATCAGCACCAGCGCGGCGGCTCCGTCGGAAATCGACGACGAATTGGCGGCGGTGACCGTGCCGTCCTTCTTGAAGGCGGGCTTCAAGGTCGGAATCTTGTCGAGCTTGGCGGTCAGCGGCTGCTCGTCCTTGTCGCAGATCACCTCGCCGGTCTTGGTCTTGACCGTCACCGGCACGATCTCGGTGGCCGAATCGCCCTCCAGCGTGGCGCGCTGGGCGCGCTTGAGCGACTCGACGGCGTAGGCGTCCTGCGCCTCGCGAGAGAAGCCGTGCTTCTCGGCGCAGCGCTCGGCGAACGCGCCCATCAGCAGGCCCTCGCGCACGTCCTGCAGACCATCGCAGAACATGTGGTCCAGCACCTCGCTGTGACCCATGCGCAGGCCCTGGCGCACCTTCGGCAGGATGTAAGGCGCGTTGGTCATGGACTCCATGCCGCCGGCCAGCGCCACCTTCACGTCGCCGCAGCGGATCTGGTCCACGGCGTACATGATGGCCTTCATGGCCGAGCCGCACATCTTGTTGACGGTGGTCACCGGCACGCCGAGCGCGAGGCCTGCCTTGAGCACCGCCTGGCGGCCGGGCGCCTGGCCCTGGCCGGCCGGCAGCACACAGCCGATGTGCGCGTCCTCGATCTGCGCGCCCTCGACGCCGGCGTCGGCCACCGCCGCGGCGATGGCGGCGGCGCCCAGATCACTCGCCGTGAGGCTCGCGAACTGACCCTGAAAGCTGCCGAGCGCGGTGCGGCGGGCGGCGACGATGACAACGCCGTTGCTCATGGCGGTGGTTACTCCTGCGAGTGAAAGTGAGCGCGAAGCGCCGGCGTGGCCGGCGCGCACGCTTGGGGCAGGGATGCCCCAACGCCCATCGAGGACAGCCGTCCTCGATGGGCGGAGCCCGTCGCGGGCGTGTACCGCGACGCGGCGAGTCGAAAAATTCCAGGGACGGAATTTTTCGACATGTTCAACCGGTCTGCTCGAACAGCTCGCGGCCGATCAGCATGCGCCGGATCTCGTTGGTGCCGGCGCCGATGTCGTACAGCTTGGCGTCGCGCAGCAGGCGGCCGGTGGGGTAATCGTTGATGTAGCCGTTGCCGCCGAGGCTCTGGATGGCCTCCAGCGCCACGCGCACGGCGCACTCGGACGCGTACAGCAGGCAGGCGGCGGCGTCCTTGCGCGACGGCCGCCCTTCGTCGATGGCCTGCGCCACCCGATAGCTGAAGGCGCGCGCCGACTGCAGCGCCACGTACATGTCGGCGAGCTTGCCCTGCATCAGCTCGAAGGTGCCGATGGCCTGCCCGAACTGCCGGCGCTCGTGCACGTAGGGCAGCACCACGTCCATGGCGGCTTGCATGATACCGAGCGGCCCGCCGCTCAAGGTCACGCGCTCGGAATCGAGGCCGCGCATCAGCACGCGCACGCCCTGATTGACCTCGCCCAGCACGTTCTCGGCCGGGATTTCGCAGTCCTGGAACACCAGCTCGCAGGTGTTGCTGCCGCGCATGCCGAGCTTGTCGAGCTTCTGGGCGGTGGAAAAGCCCGGCATGCCCTTCTCGACGATGAAGGCGGTGATGCTGCGCGAGCCCTTGGCCGGATCGTCGGTGCGCATGTAGACGATCAGCACATCGGCGTCGGGGCCGTTGGTGATCCACATCTTGTTGCCGTTGGCGATCCACTTATCGCCGCGCGGTACGGCCGTGCAGCGCATGGAGCCGACCACATCGGAGCCGGCGCCGGGCTCGGACATGGCGAGCGCGCCGATGTGTTCACCCGAGCACAGCTTTGGCAGGTATTTCCTGCGCTGCTCGTCGGTGCCGTTCAGGTACAGGTTGTTCACGCACAGGTTCGAGTGCGCGCCGTAGGACAGCGCCACCGACGCGCTGGCGCGTGACAGTTCCTCGATCGCCACCAGGTGCGCAAGATAGCCCATGCCGCTGCCGCCGAACTGCTCCGGCACCGTCATGCCGAGCAGGCCAAGCTCGCCCAGACGCGGCCACAGCTGCATCGGGAAGGCGTTGCTGCGGTCGATCTCGTCGGCGAGCGGCGCCACCTCGTCCTGCGCAAACCGCGCCACGGTGTCACGCAGCAGGTCGAGCTCCTCGCCCAGATGCACGTCGAATGCCACCGCCTAGACTCCCGCCGGGATTGAGTTCGAACGCTTGGTCAATTGCCGAATACTACCACCCGCTACCTGCCTTCAAGGCGCTGCAACCGGCGTGCTAGAGTCCATCGCCTACCCGTTTTGGACCCGGAGGACATGTCTGATGAAGCTCAAAGCCGCCCTGTTCTGCTCCGCCGCCGTGCTGTTCGGCGCCGCTGCGAGTGCCGCCGAGCCGACGCCAGCCGAGCGCGCCGTCGGTTACCGTCAGGGCGTGTTCCACGCCATCGCCTGGAACTTCGGCCCCATGGCCGGCATGGTCAAGGGCGAAATTCCCTTCGACGCCAAGGCGTTCGCACTGCGTGCCGAGCGGGTGGCGTTTCTGAGCACGCTGCCGCTGGAGGGCTTCATCCCCAACAGCCGCGTCGGCAAGACCGACGCCAAGCCGGAAATCTGGGAAAACATGGACGACTTCCGCGCCAAGATGCAGACCTTCGAAACCGAGGCCGGCAAGCTGGCCGAGGTTGCCAAGACCGCCTCGAGCGTCGATGCGGTCAAGGCGCAGTTCGGCAAGGTCGGGCAGGCCTGCAAGGACTGTCACGACAAGTACAAGGAAGACTGAGAGCCTGTGAATTTTTCAAGCGCTCAGGCCGGCCAGGGATGGCCGGCCGCGAATCGAGCCCTTGAGGGCTTGATTCGCGGGAGCCCGTCCGGGCGTGTACCGGACGGGCGACGCAAGAAATGCGCAGGACGCGCATTTCTTCACAAACTCTGAAGAACCGCTGGTTTATTCAGCGTTTTCCGTCTGGGCGTCGCGCGGGCGTGTACCGCGCGACAAGGCTGTTGCAGAAAAAACCGGCCGCCCTCAAGGGGTGGCCGGTTTTTTTTTGTCACCTGGATGGCTTCAGGGATTCGGCGCCGCCGCCGGCTGGCAGCTCTCGCTCGCCGTGATGTTGGCGCGGTTCGCTTCGACCGTCTTGGCGCCGATGCCTTTGACGTTGGCCAGTTCGTCCGCGCTCTT
>NZ_JAQVGQ010000075.1:4910-11063 GCF_028696615.1 Immundisolibacter sp.
CTGGATGGCTTCAGGGATTCGGCGCCGCCGCCGGCTGGCAGCTCTCGCTCGCCGTGATGTTGGCGCGGTTCGCTTCGACCGTCTTGGCGCCGATGCCTTTGACGTTGGCCAGTTCGTCCGCGCTCTTGAATGGCCCCTGCTGCTCGCGATACGCCACGATGGCCTGGGCCTTGGCCTCGCCGACACCCTGCAGGCCGGCGGCCAGCGTGGCGGCGTCGGCGCAGTTGATGTCGACCGCTTGCGCGGCCGCGGCGCCGGTGCCCAGCGCCATGAACACCACGAAGCCGGTGCGCAGAAATTTCTTCGACATGGTCTCGCACTCCTGATGAGGGGGTTGCAACGGGTGGTATGCCTGCCCAAGGCTGATAGCAAAGACAGGCGGCTCAAGTATCCCTTATCCCTAAAACAAGTGTTCGTTTGATGATTGGGGGCGCAGCGCCGGCGCCGGCTGGTGTACGCCGCTACCGCCTTGGCCTTGCTGCACTTGTGGTGGAAGGTGAAGGTCGACACGCGCGAGCCGGCCGTGTACGTTTTGGCGTTTGCAAAACTATTGGCCGCCCGTTGGGCAGGCTCCGGCCGGCGTCACCTGCGTCGGCCGGACGTCCGCCATCAATCCTGCTGAGCCGGATACTGTGGATTCCTTACGTACGCTGCGCGATTTTCTGCGCTGGGGCGCCAGCCGTTTTGCCGGCGCCGGCTTGTTTTATGGTCACGGCACGGCTGGCGCCGCCGACGAGGCGGCGGTGCTGCTGGCGCACGTGCTGCACCTGGACCTGCCGTTGCCGGTGGATTTCCTGGACGCTGCGCTGACCGCGCAGGAGCGCGCGGCGGTGGCGGCGCTGTTCGCGCGCCGTATCGACGAGCGCCTGCCGGCGCCGTATCTGACCGGCGAGGCCTGGTTCGCCGGGCTGCGTTTTGCGGTCGATCCGCGGGTGCTGATCCCGCGCTCGCCGATCGCCGAACTCATCGAAAACGGCTTTCAGCCATGGCTGGCCGAGGCCGAGCCCGGGCGCATTCTGGACATCGGCACCGGCAGCGGCTGCATCGCCGTTGCCTGCGCGCTGGCGTTTCCGGACGCGCAGGTGGACGCGGTCGACGTCAGCGCCGATGCGCTCGAGGTGGCCGCCACAAACGTGGCCCGCTATGGTCTCGAGGAGCGGGTGCGGCTGCTGCAGTCCGATCTTTACGCGGCGCTCGCCGGTCAGCGCTACGACCTCATCGTCAGCAATCCCCCGTACGTGCCGGACGCCGAGTACGCGACGCTGCCGCACGAGTACCGGCACGAACCGCGCGGCGCGCTGGTGTCGCCCGAGGATGGTCTCGAGCACCCGCTGCGCATCCTGCGCGGGGCGGCGCAGCATCTGACCGAGGGCGGTCTGCTGGTGCTCGAGGTCGGCGCCAGCTGGCCGGCGCTGGTCGAGCGCCTGCCCGAGGTGCCGTTCACGTGGGTGGAACTGGCTCGCGGCGGCGAGGGCGTGGCAGTGATCGGCCGTGAGGAGTTGCTGACAGTGGAGTTTTAGGGAACTGCCGAAAAATTCCGTCCTTGGAATTTTTTCAGCCTGTCAGCCGGGTAGTTGGCGATGGCGTACCAGAACCCGGCCGGCCTCGCCGTCGCCGAGCCGCGCCTTGAAGTAATCGCCCAGGCGATGGGCCATGTACACCGAGCGGTGCCGCCCGCCGGTGCAGCCGACGCCGACCGTGACCTGGCTGCGGTCGCTGGCGGCAAAACGCGGCAGCCAGGTGTCCAGGAACCGGCAGATGTCGTCGAACAGCCGCTGCACGTCGTCCTGGCGTTCCAGAAACTCGCGCACCGGCGCGTCGAGACCGGTGAGCTGGCGCAGCGTCGGCTCCCAGTGCGGGTTCGGCAGGCAGCGCATGTCGAACACCAGGTCGGCGTCCAGCGGCACGCCGAACTTGTAGCCGAACGACTGGAACACCAGCGTCGGCGTCTGTGGGCCGTGGCTGAGCAGGTCGCGAACGGTGCTGCGCAGCTGGTAGATGTTCAGGCCCGAGCTGTCGATGGTCATGTCGGCCAGTTCGGCGATCGGCGCCAGGCGCTGTTGTTCGGTGTCGATCGCCTCGCTGATGGCCACGCCGGGGCGGGCCAGCGGGTGCTGGCGGCGGGTTTCGTTGTAGCGGTTGATCAGGGTTTGGCGGTCGGCGGTGAAGAACAGTACCCGGCAGTCGCCGCCCTGCGCCCGCAGCTTGCTCAGGATGGCCGGAAACGCCGCCAGGTCCGACACGTTGCGCACGTCGATGCCGACCGCCGCCGGCGTGTCGGTGCCGCCGCGCGCGCTCAGCTCCTGGCCCAGGGCCGGCAGTAGCGCGATCGGCAGGTTGTCGACGCAGTAGAAGCCGAGGTCTTCGAGGGCGTGCAGGGCCGTCGATTTGCCGGCCCCCGACAGGCCGCTGACGATGATCAGGCGTTGCGGCATGGCTGTGGGGGTCCGCCCTAGGCTTTGCGGCGCGCCGCCTTGCGCCGCTCGGTGGTGGAGGGGATGCCCATGCTCTCGCGGTACTTGGCGACTGTGCGCCGGGCAACGTTGATGCCGGCCTGGTTGAGTTGTTCCGCCACGTCGTTGTCGCTGAGCGGGCTGCCGGGTGGTTCGGCGGCGATCAGCTCGCGGATGCGCGCGCGAATGGCGGTGGCGGACGCCGCTCCGCCGTCACTGGTCGACACGTGGCTCGAGAAAAAGAACTTCAGCTCGTAGATGGCGCGCGGCGTGTGCATGTATTTGCGGTTGGTGGCGCGCGAGATGGTCGACTGGTGCAGGCCGAGCTCGTCGGCGATGTCCTGCAGCACCAGCGGCACCATGGCCTGCGGGCCGTGTTCGAAAAAGCCGATCTGGCGTTGCACGATGGCGCGCGCCACGCGCAGCAGGGTGTCGTTGCGGCTTTTCAGGCTGTTGATGAACCAGCGCGCCTCCTGCAGGCGATTTTTGATGTATTCGTTGTCGGCGCTGCTGTCGCGGCGACGGATCATGCCGGCGTAGGTCGAATTGATGCGCAGGCGCGGCGCGATGGCCGGGTTCAGCTCGACCTGCCACACGCCGTTGATCTTGCGCACCAGCACGTCGGGCACGATGTACTCGGGCTCGTCGGTGTCGAGGCTGTTGCCGGGGCGCGGGTTCAGCGCCTGGATCAGGTGCACGGCCTGTTCGAGCGTGTCGGCCGGCAGGCCGGTGACGCGCAGCAGGGCCTTGTAATCGTGCTCGCCGAGCAGGGCGATGTGGTCCAGCACGGCCAGGGCCGCCTCGCGCAGCGCACCGTCCAGGCCCTCGAACTGCTCGACCTGCAGGCGCAGGCACTCGGCGAGATCACGCGCCGCCACGCCGGCCGGATCGAAGTGCTGGATGCGCCGCAGCACCGCCAGCAGTTCGGTTTCGTCCACCGGCTCGCCGCGGGTCTCGCTGGCGGTGGCGCACAGCTCTGCCAGCGACTGGCCGAGATAGCCGTCCGGGCGGATGGCGTCCACGATCAGCTCGGCGATGGCCCGGTCGGCGGCGCTGAACGGCGTGAGGTCCAGTTGCCAGCGCAGGTGGTCGTGCAGCGTCTCGGGTTTGCTCGACAGGGCGGTGAAATCGCTACCGTCGTCCTCGTCACGGCTGCTGGCGCCGGTGCCGGCGTTCAGATCGATGAAGGTGTCTTCCCAGTGGCCGTCGACCGCCAGCTCCTGCGGGATGTCGTGGTCGGCGTCGAACTCGAGCGCACGCTCGGCCTGTTCCTGCGGGCCGGGTGCAGGCGTGTCCTCGTCGGCGGCCTCGCCGATTTCATCCTCGGTCTCCAGCAGCGGGTTGGACTCGAGCGCCTCGCGGATCTCGGTCTGCAAGTCGAGCGTGGACAGCTGCAGCAGGCGGATGGCCTGCTGCAGCTGGGGCGTCAGGGCGAGGTGCTGCGAGACGCCGAGTTCGAGACCTTGCTTCATGCGACCGGTGACCTGGGCCTGGGTGGGTGCCGAAAAAATTCCATCCTGAGGATTTTTCGGTTCGCGTCCGCGCGGTGCATGCCCGCTCTTAGCGAATCAACGGCTCACGACATGGATTCACGCCGGGGCATTCCGCCCCGCTCGGCGAGCGCCGAATGAATCAGCGCGCTCAAGCAAGAAGCGTACCGCAGGCGTCGGTTCCGGCAAAGCCGGCCTACAGTCGGAACGTGTCGCCGAGGTAGACCGCGCGTACCCGGTCGTCGGCCAGGATGTCCTCCGGCGAGCCGGCGGCCAGCACCTGGCCTTCATTGACGATATAGGCGCGGTGACAGATACCCAGCGTCTCGCGCACGTTGTGGTCGGTGATCAGCACGCCGATGCCGCGCGCGGCCAGCTCGCGGATGATGCGCTGGATGTCGATCACGGTGATCGGATCGACGCCGGCGAACGGCTCGTCGAGCAGCATGAAGCGCGGCTCGATGACCAGCGCGCGGGCGATTTCCACCCGCCGCCGCTCGCCGCCGGACAGGGCGGCGCCTGGGCTGGTGCGGATGTGGCCGATGTGCAGGTCGTTCAGCAGCCGTTCGAGGCGCTCCTCACGGGCACGGGCGTCGAGGTCACGGCGTGTCTCCAGGATCGCCCTTAGGTTGTCCTCCACCGACAGGCGGCGGAACACCGACGCTTCCTGCGGCAGGTAGCCGAGACCCAAGCGCGCGCGCTGCGGCATGCCGGCGTCGGTGATGTCGGCGCCATCGATGGTCACTTGGCCGCTGTCGGGCGCAATCAGGCCGACGATCATATAAAAACAGGTGGTCTTGCCGGCGCCGTTGGGGCCGAGCAGGCCGACGATCTCGCCCGGCGACACCGCCAGCGATACGCCGGCCACCGCCGGCCGGCCGCGAAAACTCTTGCGCAACTCGTGTGCGGCCAGCTCGCTCATGGTGTGGCTTTCGCGCCCTCGCGCTCCTGCGGCTGGATGATCATGCGGATGCGCCCACCCGGGCCGCCGCTGCCGGTGACCACGTCGCGCACCGTGTCGTATACCAGCTGGTCGCCCTGAAACACGTCGCCCTGCCGGGTGACGTGGGCATTGCCGCGCAGGTACAGCTTTTTGTCCGCCACGGTGTATTCCATCTCGTTGGCGGTGGCGACCACGTCGCCCTCGTCGGGCTTCGGTTGCTGCTTGTAGCGGGCCGGCTTGCCGGTGGCCACGTACCGCGTTGGCTTGCGCTTTTCGGTGTAGATGACCAGTTTGTCGGAGTTGATCTGCATGCTGCCCTGCACCACCACTACTGCACCGGTGTAGGTGTTGATGCCCTTGGCCTCGTCCAGCTCGACATGGTCGGCATCGATATAAATGGGTTGCTGGCGGTCCGAGTCCAGGGCAAGGGCCGGCCCGGCCAGGCACAGCAGCACGGCGCCCAGCAGGCGGCGGGAGAATGACGGACGCATGGGTAATTCTGGCTGCGATGAAGGAGCGGGCAGGTTTGCCGCGCCGGCAAGTTTAGCAGGCCGTCCCGCAACGCCTGTGCGAGGACACGCGCCCACGTTCCGCATGGGCGCGTGTCTGGTTGCCGGAGCCCGTCCGCCCAGGGGCGAGGGTCCTCGGTTCATGGCGGTCGCCGCGGCGGGCCGACGAAGTTCCTGGATGCAACGTTCAGCATTTGCCCTGGCGCGCGTCGATCACCAGGTCGCACAGCTCGCGCGCGGCGCCGCGGCCGCCGCCCAGCGTGGTGACCCAGCGCGCGGCGGCGCGCACCTGCGGGTGCGCGTCGGCCACCGCCGACGGCAAGCCGCACAGGCGCATGGCCGGCAGGTCGATGACGTCGTCGCCGAGGTAGGCCGCGCGCTGGCCGTCGAGGCCGAACTGCCGCAGCAGGTCGAGCAAGTCGCGGTCCTTGTGCTGGCATCCCTGCCGATACAAGTCCACCTGCAGTTCGTCCATGCGCCGGCTGACCGCCGCCGAGCGCCGGCCGCTGAGTGCTGCCACTTTGATGCCGGCCTCGCGTAGCCGCTTCACGCCCTGGCCGTCCCGGACGTGGAATGCCTTGAACTCGGTGCCGTCGTCGCCCAGGTACAGGCGGCCGTCGGTCAGCACGCCATCCACGTCGAACACCACCAGCTCCACCTGCGCCGCCAGGCGCACCAATTCGATATCCAAGGTCATGGTCCGTTTGCTTGGGGTTGCGACGCGTCAGGGTTTGTGAAGAAAAGCGCATGTTGTGCGT
>NZ_JAQVGQ010000316.1 GCF_028696615.1 Immundisolibacter sp.
CATCCGCAAGCCGCATTTCAAGCCGGCCATGCAGGCCATCCACGCCGCGGGCCTGGACACCATCGCCGCCTGCGGCGACGTGAACCGCAACGTGCTGGCGAGCGCCAACCCGTACCGCTCGCCGCTGCACGCGGAGGCCGGCGAGCTGGCGCGGGCCGTGAGTGAGCACCTGTTGCCGAAGACCAACGCCTACGCGGAAATCTGGCTCGACGCGCCGGCCGTGGACCCGAGCACGGAAGTCGAGCCCATCTACGGCCCGCTGTACCTGCCGCGCAAGTTCAAGATCGGCATCGCCGTGCCGCCGGACAACGACATGGACGTGTACGCGCAGGACCTGTCGTTCATCGCCGTCGAGGACAAGGGCGAGCTTGCCGGCTGGAACGTGCTGGCCGGCGGCGGCATGGGCATGACGCACGGCGAGAAGGCTACCTACCCGCGTCTGGCGGACCTGCTCGGTTTTTGCACGCCCGAGCAGGCGATCGCGGTGGCCGAGCAGGTGGTGTGCGTGCAGCGCGACTTCGGCGACCGCACGAACCGTCGCCACGCGCGCCTGAAGTACACCATCGACGACCGCGGCCTCGCGTGGTTCAAGGGCGAGCTCGAAAGCCGGCTGGGTTTTGCGCTGGCGCCGGCGCGGCCGTTCACCTTCGACCACAACACCGACGCGTTCGGTTGGCAGCAGGGCCCGGACGGGCGCTGGCACTACACGCTGTTCGTCGAGAACGGCCGCATCGCCGACCGCGGCGCGCGCCGCCTGCGCTCGGGGCTGCGCGAGATTGCCCGCGTGCACCGTGGCCTGTTCGCGCTCACCAACAACCAGAACGTCACCGTCGCCGGCATCGACGCCGCCCAGCGGCCGGCCATCGAGGCGCTGATCGCCGAGTACGGCCTCGAACGCGACGCCTCGCTGCTGCGGCAAAACGCCATGGCCTGCGTGGCGCTGCCGACCTGCGCGCTCGCCATGGCCGAGAGCGAGCGCTACCTGCCGCATCTGATCACGCGCCTGGACGGCGTGATCGATGCCTGCGGCCTGTCGGACACGCCGATCACGCTGCGCATGACCGGCTGCCCCAACGGCTGCGCGCGGCCGTACATCGCGGAGATTGGTCTCGTCGGCAAGGCGCCCGGCAAGTACAACCTGTACCTTGGCGCCGGCTTCCACGGCCAGCGCCTTGGCAAGCTGTACCGCGAGAACATCGGCGAGGACGCCATCGTCGAGGCACTGACGCCGCTGCTGCAGCGCTTTGCGGTCGAGCGGCAGAAGGGCGAGCACTTCGGCGATTTTCTGGTGCGCGCGGGCGTGGTGCCGGCGGTGGCGGCGGGGCGGCAGTTCCACGACTGACGCCGGGCGCGGTCAAGTCGTGGAGGGTCTGAACGCCCTGGCCGGCTTCGGCGTCGGCCTGCTGGTTGGCCTCACCGGCGTCGGCGGCGGTTCGCTGATGACGCCCATCCTGGTGCTGCTGTTCGGGCACGCGCCGGCGGTCGCGGTGGGCACCGACCTGTGGTTCGCGGCGCTCACCAAGTCCGCCGGCAGCGTGCTGCACCACGGCCGTGGCACGGTCGACTGGCAGGTACTGCGCCGCCTGTGGCTCGGCAGTCTGCCCGCGGCGCTGCTGACCTTGCTGTGGATGCACCTGAGCGGCTTCGGGCGGCAGGGCAACGGCGCACTGGTGGCGATCGTCGGCGGGGTGCTGCTGCTGACGGCGCTCGCCATGCTGTTCAAGAACCGCATCCACGCCGTTGGCCAGGGGCTGCGCACGCAAACGCCGGATGCCTTCAAGCGCGTGCAACCCGCGCTGACGGTCGTCGCCGGCGCCGTGCTCGGCGTTCTGGTCACGCTGACCTCCATCGGCGCCGGCGCGCTCGGCACGGTGATGCTGGTTTACCTGTACCCGCGCCGGCTCACGTCGGCGCGGC
This sequence comes from Immundisolibacter sp., assembly GCF_028696615.1. GTDB lineage: Bacteria > Pseudomonadota > Gammaproteobacteria > Immundisolibacterales > Immundisolibacteraceae > Immundisolibacter. The sequence continues at coordinate 1,918 of NZ_JAQVGQ010000316.1, forward strand.
TGGTCGGCACCGACATCCTGCACGCGGTGCCACTGACCATCCTCGCCGGCACTGGCCACCTGCTGCTCGGCAACGTCGATTTGCCGCTGCTCGGCAGCCTGCTGCTGGGCTCGATTCCTGGTGTACTGCTGGGATCACACTACAGCAGCCGCGCGCCGGACGGCCTGCTGCGACCGGTGATCGCCGGCGTGCTGGTGTTGGTCGCGATCAAGATGTTGCTGGGCTGAGCCCCGCGGTGGGCGGCGCAAGCCAGGGATGGCTTGCAGGCAGATCGAGCGCATCCAGCGCTTGATCTGCGCAGGCTGTCGCGGACCGGTGCCGGGACGAGCCGAGTCGAGAAAGGGCAGGGACGCCCTTTCTCAACGGCCTGCTAAATACTCGCGTCGGGCAGCGGCGTGCGGTCGATCGGCGCCTCGCTTTCGCCCAGTGCCCGCGCCGGGCCGTGCAGGCCGCACTCGCGCGGGCCGTCCTGCTCCCACCACCAGCGCCCGGCGCGGGCGTCCTCGCCCACCGTGACGGCGCGCGTGCAGGGCGCGCAGCCGATGCTCGGGAAATGGCGGTCATGCAGGGCGTTGTACGGGATGTCGTGGGCGCGGATGAAGGCCCACACGTCGGCCTCACTCCACTCGGCCAGCGGGTTGAACTTGAAGATGCCGCGCTGCTCGTCCCATTCGCGCTC
>NZ_JAQVGQ010000317.1 GCF_028696615.1 Immundisolibacter sp.
TGCTGATCGACGTGACGTCGTTCGGCCACGGCCTGCTGGTCGCCGGTAGCGCGCTCGCCGCCATGCTCTGCTTCGCCGCCGCCACCCAGGGCTGGTTCCTGACGCGCAGCCGCTGGTGGGAAACCGCTGCACTGCTGCTCGTGACCTTCACGCTGTTCCGGCCGGGTTTCTGGATGGACCGCATCGTCGATCCCTACACCGAACGGCCGGTGACCGAGCTTTATCAGATCGCCGCAGCGATGCCGCGCAACGCGCACATCCGGCTCATGGCCGAGGGAGCGACGCTCACGGGTGAAACGACACAACGGGTAATGATGCTGCCGCTCGGCGCGCCGGCGAACGGGCAACGGCGGTTGATGAACGCCGGCCTGACGCTGATGCCCCAGGGCGACGCGATGAACGTGCTCGGTGTCAGCTTCGGCAGCCCCGCCGAACGCGCCGGCATCGGCTTCGGCTGGCGCGTGACCGGCGTGCTGGTGGCCGCCGAGCGGCCGTCACCGGCATGGCTGTATCTGCCGGCGTTGGGCTTGCTGGGGCTGGTGGTACTGGCGCAGTACCGGCGCAGGCGCCGGTAGGCTGCGCCCGCCGCCGAGTGGTCAGGAACGGCGCCTGCGCGCCAGACCGCCGCCAAGACCCAGCAGCAGCGCCGTCGCCGCGAGGGCCGGGAGCGACATCACGGGCGTTGCCACCGGCGGTTCACCGTTCAGGGCACCGAAGGTCACGGGAACGCAGGCCGAGAATTCCGAGGTCTCATTCGTACCGATGTCGTACTTGGTGGCGGTCATGGTGATGAAATGACCGGGCGTGGTGGCCGGCAGTCCGGTCGAGGTCGCCGCCAGATCGCCATCGAAAGTGATCCGGTCCCGACCGTCCAGGAACACCTCGCCCTCGCCATGGCCGCTGGCGTCGCATGACGCATTGGAAAAGAACTCCACCCGGTATTGCATATTCGACGGCTCACCATCCAGCGTGAAACTCACCGCCGTGTTGGCGCCGTCGGTGACCGCCGACGTGATGACCGGGAAGTTCTGGTAGCCGTTCGGACCGACATCCGCGTCGTCGAGGTCATTGAGGCTCACGCCCCCGCCGAAGCCCGACGCCTGATCGTCGGTGAGTTCGATGCCGAGCCCGCCGTTGCCATAGATGCGGTTGCCCAGAATCTGGTTGTACCTGCTGAAGGAGGCCAACAGTATGTCATTGCGGTTGATGTGCACGCCGTCCTGTCCCCAGTTGGCGATGACGTTGCCGTCGTTGGCGCCGGTGCCGCCGATCATGTTGTCCTGCGGTCCGCCACCACCCGAGAACGTCGCGAAGAGCACGACACCATTACCCGTACCGCCGATGTCCGACACGCCATCGGCGCCGACGCCGATCGAGTTGGCGGTCAGCAGGTTGTCGTCCGACACGCCGGAAAGATAGACGCCGTTGTTCCCGCCGATCACGTTGCCGGTGACCGTATGACTGCCGCTCCCGCTCAGCCAGATGCCGCTGTTCTGCGACAGGGGAGAATTGCCGTCGGCCGTGGTGCCGATCAGATTGTTCTGGATGGTGATGCCGCTGGTACCCGAATTGCCGATGAGGATGCCGTTCTGGTTGTTGCCAGCGATCAGGTTCCGGTCGGCGGGCAGCGGGCCACCGATGAGCGAGTTCGTCACCCCAGGCACAGTCGTCGCCATCACGAAGACGCCATGGTTGGAATTCCCGAGGTCGTTGGTGCCGTCGGTGCCGATGAAGTTGCCCGCGATGGTGATGCCGCTCAGCCCGCCGTCACCGAACAACAGGATGCCCGAATTGGAAAATCCGGTGATGCGCAGGCCGCGGATGCTGCTGCCGTCGGCGCCTGCCACCAGGGTAAGGCCGTAGTTCACTGCACCGCCATTGGCGATGCCGACCCGGATGTCCGCATCGGTGCCGGAGGCAAGGGCATTGGCCGCGGCACCACTCTGCGTATAGCCGTCGATGTGGATCTCGGCGGAGATGTCGGGCAATGCCGCATTCAGGCCGATGATGTGCGGCCCCGCGCCGGGAATGGCGAAGGCGATGGTATCCGCGCCGCTGCCCGTCACGCAGCCGTTGTAGGGGACATCGTTGTTGGCGGCGTAGATCGCCTCGCGCAGCGAACAGTCGGCGTTGTTCGCATCCTCGTCGGTTGCCAGGTTGACGGTGATGGTGGCGGCCGTCGCGGACCCGGCCAGAACGGCGGCGGCGATCAGGACCGATGTCAGGAAGCGGCGCGGGTACGCGCCGAGCCGTGCGTTTTTCATGCAGCATGCCCCTCGTGAACGCGGAACGGGGAACACCTCCCCAGCGCCGGCATTGTCTTCGGGCCGCGGCCGGCTGTATGCCACCCGTCGGGGTGGCAAACCGCGTTCGGGCGACGGGGCGCGACGGCCGCCGAGATGGCTGACCACACCGGATGCCGGTGCTAAGCTTGCCGTCGCCTGACCAGGGGAGGCAGCGACGTCGTGAAAAGGCTGATGCGCGAGTACGAGAATCTCTGCACACTCGGCCTGCCCGCCCGCGAGGTGGTGCCGCTGGCGCTGGATCTGCTGGCGCGCATGGTCGGCGGGGCGTTCTTCAGCTTCATCTGG
>NZ_JAQVGQ010000076.1 GCF_028696615.1 Immundisolibacter sp.
CAGCAGCCGGAACAGGTTCAGCGCCTGCGTGCACACGCCGTGCGCGTCCGGCAGATGCGCCGGGTCCTTGACCAGCGTCCATGGCGCGGCGGCGGCGATGTACTCGTTGGCCCGATCGGCGAGCGCCATCACCTCGCGCATGGCCCGCGCGTATTCGCGCGCCTCGTAGGCGGCGGCGACCGCGTCGCCGGCGGCGACGAACTCCTCGAACAGCGCCGGCTGCGGCAGCGCATCGGCCAGCTGGCCGCCGAAGTGTTTTTCGATGAAGCCGGCAGTGCGCGCGGCGATGTTGACCAGCTTGCCGACCAGGTCCGAATTGACGCGCGCCACGAAGTCGTCGAGGTTCAGATCAATGTCGTCGATGCCGGCGCCGAGCTTGGCGGCGAAGTAGTAGCGCAGCGGCTCCGGCGGCAGGTGATCGAGCCAGCGGCGCGCCTCGATGAAGGTGCCGCGCGACTTCGACATCTTCTGCCCGTCGACGGTGAGAAAGCCGTGAGCGTTCACCGCCGCCGGCATGGCGTAGCCCGCGCCGTGCAGCATGGCCGGCCAGAACAGTGCGTGAAAGTACAGGATGTCCTTGCCGATGAAGTGCCGCGCCTCGCGCGAGGCCCAGAACTCGCGCACCTCGGCCAGCGTCACGGTGCGGCCTTCGCGCCGGTTCAGCCAGTCCCACAGGCTCGCCAGATAGCCGATCGGCGCGTCCAGCCACACATAGAAGTACTGGTCGTCCGAGCCCGGCACCTTGAAGCCGAAGTACGGCGCGTCGCGCGAGATGTCCCAGTCGGCGAGTCCGGCCTCGAACCACTCGGCGATCTTGTTGGCGACTTCTTCCTGCAGGTGCCCGGCGCGCGTCCAGTCCTCGAGCAGGTCCGCGAAATCGCGCAGGCGAAAAAAATAGTGCTGGGATTCCTTCAGCACCGGCTCGGCGCCGGACAGCGCCGAGCGGGGATTTTTCAGTTCCGTCGGCGCGTAGGTGGCGCCGCACACCTCGCACGAATCACCGTACTGGTCCGCCGCGCCGCAGCGCGGGCACTCGCCGCGGATGAAACGGTCGGCCAGGAACATGCCCTTGACCGGGTCGAACAGGCGCGTGACGCCGTAGCGCACGATGTGCCCGGCCTGCGACAACCGCGTGAAGATGTCCTCGGCGAGCTGGCGGTTCTCGTCGCTGTGGGTGGTGTAGTAGTTGTCGAAGCCGATGCCGAAGTCGGCGAAGTCGGCGCGGTGCTCGGCGCCGATGCGCTCGACCAGCGCTTCCGGCGTGATGCCCTCGGCCTCGGCCCGCAGCATGATGGGCGCGCCGTGCGCGTCGTCGGCGCACAGGTAGATCACGTCGTGCCCCTGCTCGCGCATGGCGCGCACCCACACGTCGGTCTGGATGTACTCGACCAGGTGGCCGATGTGGATCGGGCCGTTGGCGTAGGGCAGGGCGGAGGTGACGAGCAGGCGACGACTCATGCGAAAGGGCGCGGGGCAGGTATAAAAACGGCAGCTTAGCACGGCCCCAAACGGCGCCCATGCTAGACTTTTCGCCCCTTTGCCGGCCGCCGGCGCGGCGCCTCCCCCACACCGACTCCCGCACCATGAGCGACACACTGCGCACCGCGGCCGAAGCCGCGCTCGACGGCATCGTCGACCCTTGGACCGGCGCCGGCCTCAAGCCCGGCCTGCGCGAAATTGCGCTGGCCGACGGCCGCCTGCGCGTCGCGCTCCAACTCGGCTACCCGAGCGCCGGTCTGGCGGGTGATCTCAAGCCCGCCATCGAGGCCGCGCTGGCGCAGCTGCCCGGCGTGCAGGCGGTCGAGGTCACGCTCACGCACGCCATCGTGGCGCACGCCGTGCAGCAGGGCACGCAGGCGATTGCCGGCGTCAAAAACGTCATCGCCGTCGGCTCCGGCAAGGGCGGCGTCGGCAAGTCCACCACCGCCGTGAACCTGGCGCTGGCGCTGGCCCGCGAGGGTGCGCGCGTCGGCGTGCTCGACGCCGACGTGTACGGCCCGAGCCTGCCGACCCTGCTCGGCATCACCGACAAGCCGCGCCTGGTCGAGGGCGACGAGCGGCGCATCGCGCCGCTGATCGGCCATGGCCTGCAGTGCATGTCGATCGGCTTTCTGATCGACCCCGACGCGCCCATGGTGTGGCGCGGCCCGATGGCCACGCAGGCGCTCGAACAGCTGATCCGCGACACCGCCTGGGACGATCTAGACTATCTGGTGGTCGACTTGCCGCCCGGCACCGGCGACATCCAGCTCACGCTCGCCCAGCGCGTGCCGGTGAGCGGCGCCGTCATCGTCACCACGCCGCAGGACATCGCGCTGCTGGATGCGGTGAAGGGGCTGAAGATGTTCGAGAAGGTGAAGGTGCCGATCCTGGGCATCGTCGAGAACATGAGCACCCACATCTGCAGCCAGTGCGGGCACGAGGAGCACATCTTCGGCGCCGGCGGCGGCGCGCGCATGGCCGAAAAGCACGGCGCGCCGCTGCTGGGCTCGCTGCCGCTCGACATCCGCATCCGCGAACAGGCCGATGGCGGGTGCCCGACCGTCATCGCCGAGCCGGACGGCGCGGTGGCGCGCGCCTATCGCGAAATCGCGCTGCGCGCCGCCGGGCGTCTGGCCACGCGCGGCAAGGACTACGCGCGCCGCTTCCCCAACATCACCGTCGTCAACGACTGAGCCCGAGCCCATGACCGTCAAAGCCGACCGCTGGATTCGCGAGCAGGCCGAACGCCACGGCATGATCGAGCCGTTCGAGCCGCGCCAGGTGCGCGAGGTGGACGGCCGGCGGGTCATCTCCTACGGTCTTTCGAGCTACGGCTACGACATCCGCGTGGCGCGCGAATTCAAGATCTTCACCAACGTGCACTCGGCTGTGGTCGACCCAAAGGACTTCGACCAGGGCAGCCTGGTCGACGTCGAGGCCGACGTGTGCGTGATCCCGCCCAATTCCTTCGCGCTGGCGCGCACGGTGGAATACTTTCGCATCCCGCGCAACGTGCTCACCGTGTGCCTTGGCAAGTCCACCTACGCGCGCTGCGGCATCATCGTCAACGTGACGCCGTTCGAGCCCGAGTGGGAGGGCTACGCCACGCTCGAGTTCTCGAACACCACCACGCTGCCGGCCCGGATCTACGCCGGCGAGGGCTGCGCGCAGGTGGTGTTCTTCGAATCCGACGAGCCGTGCGAGGTGTCGTACAAGGACCGCGGCGGCAAGTATCAGGGGCAGGTCGGCGTGGTGGTGCCGCGCCTGTGAGTGAGAATGCTGCCGGGCCGTGCATAATCGGCAGGCGCCGGCGGCAGCGCAAATGAATCGGCGCTGCCCTGAATCCGGCCGGGGTGGCAACCGAATGACAAAGCCAGGCCAACGCAAGCTCGAGGGAGATTCCGCATGAAAAAACACATCGCCGCACTGACGCTGACCGGCGGCCTGCTCGCCGCGCTAGCCGGCAATGCCCAGGCGACCGGCAATGGCTCGGACGACGAGTTTGCGGAATGGGAACAGGACACCACGGCCGAGGTGTACGACCCGCTCGAGAAGATCAACCGCGGCGTGTTCTGGTTCAACGAACAGGCCGACCGCTTCGTCATCAAGCCGGTCGCCAAGGGTTATGACTGGCTGCTGCCCCAGCCCGTCAAGCGTGGCGTGAGCAACGTGTTCGACAACCTGTTCATGCCGGTGGTGGCGGTCAGCGACCTGTTGCAGGGCAGGTTCCAGCATAGCGCCGAGGATGTCGGACGCTTCGCCGTCAATACCACGGTCGGCGTGGTCGGCATTTTCGACGTCGCCAGCGGCTGGGGGCTCGAAGAACGCCGCGAGGACATCGGCCAGGCCTTCGGCGCCTGGGGCATCGGCCCGGGGCCGTACCTGGTGTTGCCGCTGCTGGGCCCGAGCAACCTGCGCGACGGCGTTGGCCTGGTCGGCAATTACTTCCTGCAGCCGCAGCACTACATCGAAGACGACGAAACGCGTTGGGGGGTGGCGATCCTGGAAGGGATCGATACCCGCTACCGCCTGCTCGATGCCAGCAAGGTGCTCGAACAGGCGGCTCTGGACCGCTACGCCTTCGTGCGCTCGTCCTATGCCCAGCACCGGCAGAACCTGATCGAGAACAAGGACGGCGGCGCGCCGGTGCCAGCGGCCAGTTTCGGCCAGTAATTTCCGGCCCGCGGGGCGTCTATCGGGATAGGGGCGGTCAAGCGTCCCGACCACCGCTATCCCGATGTGATGCTGCGGCCATGACCGCAGCGGTCGATCAAATCCCCAGCGCGCGCAGATCGAGCCGCCCGTCGGCCAGCGGCGGACACCAGTAATAGCCTCCCGTCACCGGTCGGGTGAAACGGAACAGCGCATCGGTGATGCCGTCCTCCTGGCCCGCCATGCGCCGCAGCTGCGCCTCGAAGGCGTCCAGGCTGTGCCCGAAGGCGACGAACACCAGCCCGCCGTCGAGACCGCTGGCCCATGGCATGGAGCGACGCACCACGAAGGCGGGCGGATCGAAACTCTCCTGCGCGGTGCGCTTGACATGCGCCGACGGCGGCGCGTCGTCGATCTCCTCGTTGCCGACGCGGTGCCGGCCGATGGACAGGTCCTGCTGGTCGGCGCTCATCGCCTCGAAGCGGCCGAACTGGTGCACCCAGCGCTGCACCGCCACGAAGCTCGATCCATCCAAGCCCGGCCCGCGCCCTTGCACCAGGGCGGCCGCTCGCGCGGCGGCGTCTTTGGGGTTTTCGGTGCCGTCCTCGAAGCCGGTCAGGTCGCGGCCGTCGAGGTACTGGAAGGCGTCGATCGCCTCGCGGCGCACGAAAGCCGGCGCCAGGACCGCGTCGAGCGCGCGCGCCCGGTGCAGCAGCTCGCCGCGGTCGTCGCCGCGCAGCCACAGCCACAGCGCCGCCGGCGTGGCCGGCACGTCGATGCCGGGCGCGCACAGCACCGGAAACGGCCGCAGGCCGTCGATATGCGCACCGAGCGCCTGCACGGTCGACAGGCCGATGCCGGCCACCACCCGCTCGCCATCCACACGGTCGGCCAGGCCGGCGAGCGCCGCCCGCGCATCGCCGCCGGGCGCCAGATCGAAGCTCAGATACACCGCCAGCCGCGGCAGCGGCAGCAGAATGCCTGCTTGCATCGTTGTCACGAAGTCACTCCTGGCAGGCCCGCTGGCCTGCGATTGAACCAAATCTGAACTGCCTTCAGCGCACCGCGGCGCTGCCCTCGCGGCGCGGGTCGCTGGCAGCCTGCATTGTGCCGCGGGCCGGTTGCCAGGCGATCGCCTGCATGTTGCCGTAGCGGCGGTCGACGGCTTTCAGCGTGTGGCCACGCCGCTCGAGGCCGGCGCGCTCGGCGTCGGTCAGCCCCTGCGGCTCGTACTCGACCACGTCCGGCCAGAACTGGTGGTGATAGCGCCCGACGCCGACCCAGGCGGCCGGGTCGTCGTTGCCGGCAGCAAATTCGAGCGCGCCCAGCAGCACCATGCTGATGATGCGGCTGCCGCCCGGCGTACCGAGCACGGCCACCGTGCCGCCGCGGCGCAGGATGGTCGGCGTCATGCTCGACAGCGGCCGCTTGCCGGGCGCAATCGCGTTGGCGAACGAGCCGATCAGGCCGTAGGCATTCGGCGTGCCGGGTTTGGCCGAGAAGTCGTCCATCTCGTCGTTCAGCAAGATGCCGGTGCCGGGCGGCACGAAGGCGCTGCCGAACGGGATGTTCACGCTCAGCGTGGCCGACACCACGTCGCCCGCGGCGTCCACGATGGAGAAATGCGTGGTGTCGCTGCCCTCCGGCGTCGCGGGCGCGCCCGGCAGGCTGGCGCTAGGCGTGGCGCGGTCGGCGCGGATGCCGGCGCGCAGACCGGCGGCGTAGTTCTTGTCGATGAGCTGCCCGATCGGCATGGCGACGAAATCCGGGTCGCCCAGGTACTCCGCCCGGTCGCGGTAGGCGCGGCGCATGGCCTCGATGATGAGGTGCTTGCGCGTGACGGCGTCCCACAGGTCGAGCCGGTAGCCTTCCAGGATGTTGAGCGCGGTCAGCAGCGCCACGCCGCCCGAGGACGGTGGCGGCGCGGTCAGCACGTCCATGTCGCGGTAGCGGCCGCGCAGCGGCGTGCGCTCGACGACCTTATAGTTTTTGAGATCGTCGGCCGTCCAGGCGCCGCCGGCGGCGTTGACGCCCTCGACGATCAGGCGCGCCGTCTCGCCCTCGTAAAAGCCCGCCAGGCCGGCGCGCGCCAGGCGCTGCAATACGGCGGCGAGGTCTTTCTGCACCAGCCGGAAACCGGCCTTGGGCGGCGCGCCTTGATCCAGAAAAATGGCCGCCGCGGCCGGCGAGGCAGCCAGCGCGTCCCGGCGCAGCGCCGTCATCTGCAGGTGGAACGCGTCCGGCTCGAAACCGTCGCTGGCCAGACGAATAGCCGGCGCCAAATCGCGGGCCAGATCGAGCTTTCCGCAGCGTTTGACCAGATGCACCAGCGCCGCGGGCTCGCCCGGAATGCCGGCGGCGAGCGGCCCGTCCAGCGACTTTTGCGCCACCGGCCGGCCATCCGGGCCCAGGTACATGTCGCGCGTGGCGCTTTGCGGCGCCGTCTCGCGCGCATCCACGAACAGCGCCTGCCCGCCGCGGCGTTCGATCAGATAAAACCCGCCGCCGCCGATGCCAGAGCTGGCTGGCTCCACCACCGCCAGCGCGGCGCTCACCGCCACCGCGGCGTCACAGGCGTTGCCGCCGGCCGCCAGCACCTCGAAGCCGGCCTCGGTGGCCAGCGGGTGGGCGCTGGCGACGGCGCCCAGGCGCGGCTTGGCACCTGCCGGCAACGCGAGCAACAGGCTTATGACGACGACGACGAAGGCGCGCATGGCGGCGATCACGTGCAAGCCTCCTTACATGCCGGTGAAGCAGGCGCCGCCGTCGACCGAGATCATCTGCCCGGACACGAAATCCGACAGCGCCGAGCACAGGTAGATGGCGGTGCCGACCAGGTCGTCGGCGTACTGCTCGCGGCCCAGCGAGCAGATGGCGCGCATGGCGTCGGTGATGCCCTCGGCGTGGTTCTCGCGCATGATGTCGAGGCTCGCCTGGCTCTGGATGAAACCCGGCACCAGCGTGTTGACGCGGATGCCGGCCGGCCCGAGCTCGCGCGCCAGACACCGCGTCATGGTGGCCACGGCGCCCTTGCTGACCACGTAGTGCAGCAGATGCGGGTTGCCGAGCTGGATGGTGTTCGACGAGATGTTGACGATCTTGCCGTAGCCCTGCTTGCGCATGGCAGGCACCACCGCCTTGCAGGCGTGCCACACGCCGGTGACGTTCACTTCCAGCATGCGCCGCCAGGCGTCCTCGGGAATCTCGTCGAACGGCAACATGCGCGCGCCCTCGCTGTGGGCGCTCGGGCCGAACATGGCGGCGTTGTTGATGATGCCGTCGATGCGGCCAAAGGCCTTTAGCGTGGCGTCCGCCATCGCCATGCAACTGGCCATGTCCGTCACGTCGAGCGGCACACCGGTACCGCGCCCGCCGAGCAGGCCGACCGTGTCGCTGCAATCGAGAATGTCCGCCGCCACCACGCGGGCGCCGGCCTCGGCGAGTCCCTTCGCGTAAGCCTGGCCGATGCCGCGGGCGGCGCCGGTGACGATGATGACGCGGCCGTCGAGTAATGCGCTCATGAATTGCTCCTGCCGGTTTCTGGCGATGCCGAACCGCAGTCTAACCGCGCCGCAAACCGCGCGTTGGCGCCTGCGTGACGCCAGCGTTACGCTTGCAGGTCGATAGCGACGATCCCCCTTTGCGGAGCCTTGCATGAGCCTGCTGCCGGTCAGCCTCGACGACAAATACACGCAGCCCCACGGACGGGTGCTGGTTTCCGCCACGCAGGCCCTGACACGCTTGCTGATGGAGCAGCGCGTGCGCGACCAGGCGGCGGGCCTGAACACGGCCGGTTACGTGTCCGGCTACCGCGGCTCGCCGCTGGGCACGCTCGACAAGGCGCTGTGGAGCGCCGGCGAGCACCTCAAAGCCCATCACGTGCTGTTCCGCCCCGGCGTGAACGAGGATCTCGCCGCCACCGCCATCTGGGGCACACAGCAACTGAAGGTGTTCGAAGGGGCCCGCTACGACGGCGTGTACGCCATGTGGTACGGCAAGGGCCCTGGCGTGGAGCGCAGCGGCGATGCCCTGCACCACGCCAACCTCGCCGGCACCGCGCCGTACGGCGGCGTGCTGATGGCGGTCGGTGACGATCCGGTGTGCCACTCCTCCACCGTGCCGCAGCAGAGCGAGTTCGCGCTGATGGCGGCCGGCATTCCGGTGCTGGCCGCCGGCAGCGTGCAGGAGGTGTACGACCTGGGTCTGGCCGGCATCGCCCTGTCGCGCTTCGCCGGCGTGTGGGTGGCGCTGAAGCTGGTCACCGATGTTGCCGAATCGACCGCCGTCATCGATCTGGATTCCCCCGGCAGCCGGGTGGTGATCCCGGCCGACTTCGTCATGCCGCCGGACGGCGTGCACCTGCGCGTGCCGGACTGGCCGACCTTCCAGGAAGAGCGCCTGGTGCGCTACCGCCTGCCGGCGCTGCAGGCGGCCGTGCGCGTGAGCGGCCTCGATCGGGTGACGCTGGCCAGCCCCGCGCCGCGTCTTGGCATCGTCGCCTTCGGCAAGGCGCACGAGGACCTGCGCCAAGCGCTGCTCGACCTCGGCCTCGACGACCGCCAGGCAGCCGAGCTCGGCATCAGCATCTACAAGCCGGCGCTGATCTGGCCGCTCGAACCCGAAGGCCTGCGCGGTTTCGCCGACGGCCTCGAAGAACTGCTGGTGGTCGAGGAAGGCCGGCCGATGCTGGAGGGCCAGATCAAGGACCTGCTGTTCGCGCTGCCGGAAGCACGCCGCCCGCGCGTGCAGGGCAAGCGCGACCTCGAAGGCCGCGTGCTGTTTGCGGAACACGGCGAACTGACGCCGCGGGCCATCGCCCGCGTGCTCGGCGCGCGCATCGCACCGCTCGCGCCGCAGGCCGGCATCGAAAGCCGCCTGGCGCTGCTCGAGGGCCAGCGCGAACGCTCGCGCAGCTATCAGGCCAAGTTCCAGCGCACGCCGTATTTCTGCTCCGGCTGCCCGCACAACACCGGCACCCGCGTGCCTGACGGCTCGGTGGCGCTGGCCGGCATCGGCTGCCACTTCCTCGCCCAGCGCATGGAGCGCAACACCAAGACCTGGACCCACATGGGCGCCGAGGGCGTGACCTGGGTCGGCATGGCGCCGTTCACGGACTTGAAACACGTGTTCGTGAACCTCGGCGACGGCACCTATTACCACTCCGGCCTGCTGGCCATCCGCCAGGCCGTCGCGGCGGGCGTGAACGTCACCTACAAGATTCTCTACAACGACGCGGTGGCGATGACCGGCGGGCAACCGGTGGACGGCCCGATCAGCGTGGCGCAGATCACCCACCAACTGCACGGCGAGGGCGTGCAGCGCATCGCCGTGGTGTCCGACAGCCCCGACAAGTTCCGCCGCCGCGAATTCGCCGACGGCACCACGCTCGACCACCGCGATCGGCTGGATGCCGTGCAGCGCGAGCTGCGCGAGTACCCCGGCGTGTCGGTACTGATCTACGAGCAGACCTGCGCCACCGAAAAGCGCCGGCGACGCAAGCGCGGCAAGCTCGCCGAGCCCGACCGGCGGGTTTTCATCAACGACCGCGTGTGCGAGGGCTGCGGCGACTGTTCGGTGAAGTCGAACTGCCTTTCGGTGCTGCCGCTGGAGACCGAATTTGGCCGCAAGCGCGCCATCGACCAGTCCGCCTGCAACAAGGACTACTCGTGCCTGAAGGGCTTTTGCCCGAGCTTCATCACCGTGCACGGCGGCAGCCTCGCCCGCCGGCGCGGAACCGCGGTGCCGACCGAGCTGCTGCAGCACCTGCCGGAACCGGCCGTGGCGCGGCGCGACGGCGCCTTTGCCATGCTGATCGCCGGCATCGGCGGCATGGGCGTGGTCACGGTCAGCCAGCTGCTGGCCACCGCCGCGCACATGGAAGGCCGCCACGCCCTGACGCTGGACGACACCGGCCTGTCGCAGAAATTCGGCTCCGTGTTCAGCCACCTGCAGATCGCCGATCGGGCCGAATCGCTGCACGCGGCGCGCGTGGGCGACGGCAACGCCGATTTGCTGCTGGGGCCGGACCTGGTCACCTGCGCCAGCGAGCGGGTGCTGGCCAAGGCGCGCGCCGGCCACACCGCGGCGGTGGTCAACACCTACGAACAGATGACCGGCGACTTCACCCGCCGGCCGGATCTCGAGCTGCCGAGCGCCGACCTCAAACACGCCATCGGCGAGTTCTGCGGCGACGGCAACGCGCATTTCGTGGACGCGACGCGCTTGTCGCGCCAGCTGATCGGCGATGCCATCGGCGCCAACATGTTCCTGCTCGGCTACGCCTGCCAGCGCGGCCTGCTGCCGCTGTCGCCGGCCGCCATCGAGCGCGCGATCGCGCTCAACGGCGTGTCCGTGGACGGCAACACCAGCATCTTCCGCTGGGGCCGCCTCTATGCCGTGCAGCCGCGGCAGGTGGAGGACATCGCCGCCGCCGGCCACCAGGTCGGCCGCGGCGAGCAGTTCTCGCACGATCTGACTAGCCTCATCGCCCGCCGCGTGGAGGATCTCACCGCCTACCAGAACGCCGCCTACGCGGCGCGCTACCGGGCATTGGTCGAGCGCGTGGAACAGGCCGAGAAGTCCCGCGCCCGCGGCATGACCGGCCTTACCGAAGCGGTGGCGCGCAACTACTACAAGCTGCTCGCCTACAAGGACGAGTACGAGGTGGCGCGCCTGTACACCGACGGCGAGTTCCTGACCAAGCTGCGCGAGACCTTCGCCGGCGACACGCGCCTGCGCTTTCACCTGGCACCACCGCTGCTGGCGCGGCGCGATCCGGTCAGCGGCGAAC
>NZ_JAQVGQ010000318.1 GCF_028696615.1 Immundisolibacter sp.
CTGCGCCTTGGAAGTGTGGCGCCAAGTCGGCCAGCAGACCGGCATCCGCGCCCGCGACGAACTGCGTCGCGGCGTCGAGCGCGCCATCCTGGAACTCGGCCAAGGCTTTCTGGCCGAACCTGCCAACACCGAGCTGCGCGCCGCGCTGACCACAGGCCAGCTCACCCCCGTCGGCTACTTCCAGCAACTGCTGCGCCTGGTCTACCGGCTCATCTTTTTGCTCACGGTCGAGGAACGCGGCCTGCTGCACCCGTGCGCCAGCGATCCCGCCGCCCAACGGCTGTACGAACGCGGCTACGGCCTGCGCCGGCTGCGCGAGCGCGCCGTGCGCCACAGCGCACACGACGCACACACCGATCTCTACGCCGCGCTGAAAGTCACCTTCCGCGGTCTGGCCAGCGGCGAGCCGCGCCTGGCGCTGCCCGCCTTGGGCGGCCTGTTCGGCAGCGAGCAGACCCCTTGGCTCGACGCCGCCCAGCTGCAAAACCGCCACCTATTGGGCGCGCTCTGGGCGCTGGCCTGGATCGCCCGCGACGGCGCCACCGAGCGCGTCAATTGGCACGACATGGGGCCGGAGGAGCTCGGCAGCGTCTACGAGAGCTTGCTGGAACTGGTGCCGGTGGTCGACGCGGGCGCCACCCGTTTCAGCTTCGCCGGCGGCGATGAGACCCGCGGCAACGCCCGCAAGCTTTCCGGCAGCTACTACACGCCCGACAGCCTGGTGCAGGCGCTGCTCGACTCGGCGCTGGAGCCGGTCATCGCGCAGAAAAAGGCCGAGCGCCCCGACGACGAAGCCGCCGCCATCCTCTCCATCACCGTCATTGATCCTGCGGTCGGCAGCGGCCACTTCCTGCTCGCCGCCGCGCGGCGGCTGGCCGCGCACCTGGCGCGCGCCCGCGCCCAGGGCCAGCCTGGCGCCGCCGAGCACCGCCGCGCGCTGCGCGAGGTGGTCTCCAACTGCCTGTTCGGCGTGGACCGCAACCCCATGGCGCTGGAACTGGCCAAGATCGCCCTGTGGCTGGAAGCGATGACCCCCGAAGCCCCGCTGTCGTTTCTGGACCCGCACCTGGTGCTGGGCGACGCCCTGCTCGGCGTGCTCGATCCGGCCGGCCTCGCCCAAGGCATCCCGGACGACGCCTTCAAGCCGCTCACCGGCGACGACAAACCCACCTGCGAGCGGCTCAAAAAGCGCAACCGCGAGGCGCGCAAGCTATTGCAGCGGCTGACCGAGCAGAGCCCGCAATTCAGCATCGACTTTGCCCGCGACACTCTCGCCACCAAGCTCGCCGCGCTCGACGCTCTGCCCGACGACACGCTGGAACAAATCGCCGCCAAGCACGCCGCGTATGAATCCGTGCGCGCGCAGCAGGAACAGGCGTTCCTGGCCGAAGACCTGTTGCTCGCCGCCTACCTCTGCCCCAAGCGGCCGGAAACCGAAGCGTGCATCCCCACCACCGAGCACCTGCTCGCCGCGCTCACTGGCCAGCCGGTGGACGAAGCGGTGATCGCAACCGCGCGCCAGATCGCCCGCGCCCACCACGTACTGCATTGGCGCGAAACCTTCGCCCAGGTATTGAAAAACGGCGGTTTCGACTGTGTGCTCGGCAACCCGCCGTGGGAGCGCATCAAGCTGCAGGAACAAGAATTCTTCGCCAACCATGCGCCCGATGTCGCGAACGCCCGCAACAAGGCCGAACGCGCCCGCGCCATCGCCGCGCTGGAGCGCGCGCCGGCCGGCAGTCCCGAACGGCATCTGTTCGAGGCGTTCGCGAGCGCCAAACGCGCCGCGGAGGCCGCCAGCGCCTTTGCCCACGACGGCTGGCGCTACCCGCTCACCGGCGTCGGGGACGTCAACACCTACGCCCTCTTTGCCGAAACCGCGCTCGCTCTGCGCGCGCCACGAGGCCGCGCCGGCATCATCGTCCCGAGCGGCGTCGCCACCGACGACTCCACCAAGGCGTTCTTCGCGCACCTGGCTGACGGCCGGCTGGTGAGTCTATTCGATTTCGAGAACCGCGACGCGATGTTTCCCGGCGTGCACCGCAGCTACAAATTCAGCATCCTCACCCTCGGCCAGGCCGAGCGCGCGGAGCTCGCGTTCTTCCTCACCGCCCCGGAGCAGCTCAAGGATGCGCGCCGCCGCTTCTCGCTCACGCCCGAGGAATTCGCCCTCATCAACCCCAACACCCGCACCTGCCCGGTCTTCCGCAGCCAGGCCGACGCCGAGCTCACCAAGAAGATCTACCGCCGCGTGCCGGTACTGTGGGATGAGCGCCGGCCGGACGGCAACCCGTGGGGCCTCACATTCGCGACGCTGTTTCAGATGTCCAACGACAGCCACCTGTTCCGCACCGCCGACCGGCGCGGCGACCTGCAAGACCCGGTGCCGCTGTATGAAGCCAAGCTGATCCACCAGTTCGACCACCGCTGGGCCACCTACGCCGGCGCGCAGGAGAAACTGACCGACGACGACGCAGCCGACGGCGCCCGCGACAGCACGGACGGCGAAAAGGCCCGCCCCGACTACATAGTCACACCGCGCTACTGGGTGGAGCGCGCCGAAGTCGAGGCG
>NZ_JAQVGQ010000077.1 GCF_028696615.1 Immundisolibacter sp.
ATCTGGTTCAGAAAGCCGCCAGCGTAGAAGTGGAACCCGCCACCGCGCAGGCGCTCCTTGACGTCGTCGCCGTTGATCGACTCCTGCGGCACCACCAGGTTGGCGTAGCTGCGCATCATCGGCTGGCGTGCCTCGCGCAGCGCGGTTTCCTCGTCGTCGGCCAGGAACACCGGCATCACCAGACCGACCTGCGGCGTCTGGCCGGCTTCCTGGCAGGCGGCCAAATACGCCTCGACCGCCTCCTTGAACATCGGCGGCGGCGCCGCGCCCACCACCACGCCCCCGCCGCGGCGACCGGCATCGGCGAATACCCGCGCGCTGGTGCCGGTCTGGAAAATCTTGAGCTGCGGCTGCAACGGCTTGGGCACCACCTGCACGTCGCGCACCCTGTAATGCTGGCCCTCGAAGCTGAAACGCTCCTGGCTCCAGGCGCGCCGCAGGATTTCGAGCGATTCCTCGTACAGGCCGATGCTGTCGGCCATCGGCACGCTGGCCGGGTCGTACAGCCAGCCGTGACCGCGGCCGACGCCGACTTCGAGCCGGCCGCCGGTCAGGTGATCGCACTGCGCAATCTCGCCGGCCAGCACCATCGGGTTGTGCACCGGCAGCGTGTGGCACATGGCGCGAAAGCGGATGCTGCGCGTGCGCTGCGCGGCGGCGGCGAAAAACGCCAGCGGGTTCACCGAAATGGAAAACGTCGGGAAGAAGTGGTGTTCGAGCGTCATGAACACGTCGTAGCCGAGCGCGTCGCCGAGCTCGACCGCGCGCAGCGACTCGTCGTAGCGCTGCTTGTAGTTGGCGCCGGGCGAGGCCTGAATCTCGTTGTAGATGCCGAATTTCACGCGCCTTCCCCCTCAGCCTGCGCCACCAGGCGCTCGACGGTGCGGTACAGGTGCCGCACGGCGGCCTCCTGGTCCGACAGCACGATGCTCTTGATGGCGGCCGAGTTCAGCGCCTGCTGGGTGACCTCGTTGGTGTACAGGTCCTCGCGCGACAGGTCGCGCAGCACGATCTTGCTGAACTCCTGGCTGATCATTTCCGCCGCCGTGTTCGGCTTCGGAAAGTAGTAGGCCAGCTCATAGACGGTCTCGTTCGGCCCCACCGGCCAGAAGGCGTCCAGGTAATACCAGCCGGCGCCGACGTTGATGCGCGAGAACGGGAACACGATGTTGAGCTCGAAGCCCCAGTCGGCGCTCTTGTCCTGCTGGGTGCCGGGGTAGGCGCCGCGCCCGCCGGTGCCCTGCGTGAAGGTCGAGCCGAACTTGAAGGCGATCTGCTCGGTCGGCGACAGGTCATGCCGCGGGTTGCCGGGCACCGACAGGTGCTGGTTGCCGTTCGGCTGCAGCTTCATGTAGCTGATGTTGCAGTACGGGTTGTCGGTGCCGGTGAAGGCATCCGGCGCCGAGCGCTTATGCACGAACGCAACGTGGTAGCCCTCCTGGAAGGCGTTCATGGTCACCTTCCAGTTGGCCCTGACGTGGTAGCGCCAGCGCCCGGCGCAGATCATTTCGTGGAACGGGAAGGGCTTGAGGTCCTGGTTGAAGTCGCCCATCGCCTGTTCCAGCGTCTGGCGCGGGGTCTGGTCGAAGTTGACGAACAGGAAGCCGGCCCAGGTGTCCAGATGCACCGGCGGCAGGCCGTGCTGGCGCCGGTCGAAATCGAAGAACTGCCCCTCGTCCGGCACGAACTGCAGCGTGCCGTCGGTGGCGAAGGTCCAGCCGTGGAAATCGCACTGCCAGCCACGCACACAGCCGTCGGCGGCGCGCACCAGACGGTTGCCGCGATGGGTGCAGACGTTGTGGAAGGCGCGCAGCTGGCCGTCCTGGCCGCGCACCACGATCACCGACACGCCCAGCACCTCGATGTCGCGCACGAAGAAATCGCCCGGGTTCGGGATTTCGTCGGCGCGTTTGAGTAGGTTGAACCACTGATGGCGGAAGATTGCCTCGCGCTCGCGCGCAAAGAAGTCCGGCGACACCACCGTGGCGGTGCTCACCGGTCCGGTATCGAGACCAAAAGCCTGCGTGTGGCCGCACTTGGGCCGACCAGCGGGTGCGTTCATGCTCTCCTCCGTGCGAATCACGCCAGCGCCGGAACTCGTCGCCAGGCAAACCGATTGCGTAACCGGGCAGCCCCCTGACCGACCGATCATTTAACGGCATGGGCGGCGAAATTTAGCACGGCCGCGGCCCGGGACAGCGCCGTGATGACCGCGGTAGGAATCCGCGCCGCCCGGAAGACGGCGGCGGCCTGCCAAGCCGCGCCTGGCGCTCGGGGTTTGTGAAGAAATGCGCGTCCTGCGCATTTATTGCGTCGCCCGTCCGGTACACGCCCGGCCGGGCTCCCGCGAATCAAGCCGTTGCAGGCTCGATTCGCACCCGGCCATCCCTGGCCGGCCTGAGCGCTCATGAATTTTCAGGCGCTCAGGCCAACAGCGTGTCCGCGCGCACTGCCGCGGCGCGCTGGTTGCCGGTGAGCGCCATGGCCACGTCGAACTCCTGGCGCAGGATGGCCAGCACGCGCATGACGCCTGCCTCGCCGCCGGCGGCGAGACCATACAGCGCCGCCTTGCCGATCAGGCAGGCGCGGGCGCCCAGCGCCAGCGCCTTCAGGATGTCGGCGCCGCGGCGCACGCCGCTGTCGAGGATGATCTCCGCCGCGCCATCCACCGCATCGGCGATGCGCGGCAGGACGCTGATGGTGGACGGCGCGCCGTCGAGCTGGCGGCCGCCGTGATTGGACACGATGATGCCGTCGGCGCCCCGGGCCAGCGCCTCACGCGCGTCCTCGGGGTGCAGGATGCCCTTGACCAGCAGCGGCAGGTCCCACTGCGCGCGCAGCCAGTCGAGGTCGGCCCAGGAAATGCCGGGGTCGATCTGCGTGTTCATGAAGGTGGACAACGCCACCACGTTGCTGTCCTGCCCACCCCAGCCGACCAGGTTGCCGAGCGTCTGGCCGCGGTGCGGCGCCATGCGCGCCAGCCAACGCGGGTGGCGCAGCAGGTCCACGGCCGTGCGGCGGGTAAAGCGCGGCGGCACGGTAAAGCCGTTATGGATGTCCTTCTCGCGCTTGCCGCCGCGCGTCAGATCGACCGTCACCACCAGCGCCCGGTAGCCGGCGGCGCGCGCCCGCTGCACCAGGCTTTTCGCGAATTCGCGGTCGCGGAAGATGTACAGCTGAAACCACAAATTGCCGGGCGCGGCGTCCATGACGGACTCCAGCGCATGGCTGGCGGCGGTCGACAGCGCCATCGGAATACCGGCCGCCTTGGCGGCGCGCGCCAGCGCCAGTTCGCCCTGCGGGCGCACCAGGCCGCACAGGCCCATGGGCGCGATCGCCAGCGGCAGCGCGATCGGTTCGCCGAGCAGGGTAGTGCCGAGTTCCACCTGGCTCGCGTCGGTCAGCACCCGCGGCGAGAAACGCAGCGACTCGAAATCGGCCGTGTTGGCGCGCAGCGTGATTTCGCGCTCGGCGCCACCGTCGACGAAGTCGAACACCATGCGCGGCAGATAGTCCCGCGCCGCGCGGCGCAGGTCATCCACGCTGGCGTAGGCGGCGCTCATGGCTCGCGCGTCAGCCCGGCGCCTGCCAGGCGCTCGAGGTAACGCTGCCACAGCGCGTCCTGCTCGCACCCCAGCCGATACAGGTAATCGAAACCGAACAGGCCGCTGTCGTGACCGTCCGAGAAAGTGATCTGCAGCGCGTAATGACCGACCGGCTCCAGCCCGGTGATGGCCACTTCGCGCTTGCCGGGCACCAGCACCGCCTGCCCGGGGCCGTGGCCCTGCACCTCGGCCGAGGGCGAATGCACGCGCAAAAATTCCGCCGGCAGGCGAAACTCGCTGCCGTCGGCAAAACGCAGCTCGAGCGTGCGCGTGGCCTGATGCAGCACGATGTCGGTCAGGTCCGGCGCGCTCACGGCGCACCCCAGCGCCGGCACAGCGCCGGCAGTTCGTTCGGCGCGCCGATGATGGCATCCGCGCCCCAGGCGGCGACGTCCTCGCCCGGCGCCACGAAGCCGTAGGCGGCGGCCACGGTACGCGCGCCGGCCGCCCGACCGGCCTCGACATCGCGCCGGTCGTCGCCCACGAACACGCACCGCTCGGGTGCCACGCCCAGCCGCTGGCAGGCCAGCAGCACGCCCTGCGGGTCCGGCTTGGGCTTTGCCAGCAGGTCTGGCGTGATCAGGCAATCGGCGTCCGGCCACACCCCGAGCGCCCGCAGCAGCGGCGCGGCGAAACGCTGCAGCTTGTTGGTGACGATGCCGATGCCAAGACCGCCGCCGCGCAGCGTGGCCAACACCTCGGGAAAGCCGTCGAACAGCCGTGCCTCGCCGGCACAGCAGTCGGCGTAAATGTCGAGGAAACGATCGCGCAGCTCGCCGTAGCGCGCATCGTCCGGGCGCAGGCCGAGACCGACAGCCAGCATGCCGCGCGCGCCTTGCGACACATACGGCCGCAGCGCCCCTGGCGGCAGCGGCGGCAAGCCGAGCTCGGCGCGAAGCCGGTCCATGGCCCGCGCCAAATCCGCCGCCGTGTCGGCCAGCGTGCCGTCCAGGTCCAGCAACACCGCCAGCGGAGCGCCCGCGCAGCCGGTCGTGCTCACGCGCCGGCAGCTTCCTTGTAGAAGCCCTTGCCGGCGCCCAGGCTCGCCGCCTGGCGCATGGCGGTGAGCATCATCTCGTGGTTGGCGATGCCCTTGCCGACGATGTCGAAGGCGGTGCCGTGCGCCACCGACAGGTGGATGTACGGCAAGCCGAGGATCATGGCGCAGTTACCGACGAAGCCCCAGGTCTTGACGGCGATGTGACCCTGGTCGTGGAACATGCACAGCACCACGTCGTATTTGCCGTCGATGCACCAGCGGAACACGCTGTCCGGCGGCGCCGGCCCGGTGACGTCGATGCCCTCGGCCTTGGCTTTCTCGACGCCGGGCGCGATCTGGTGCTTGTCCTCGTCGCCGTAGGCGTGGGGGTTCAGGCCGGCCACCACGATGCGCGGCTTGGGAATGCCCCAGCGCGTGAAGTCGTCGTGGATGGTGCGCAGCGCCTTGTAGACCAGGTCCGGCGAGATGATGTCGCACACCTGTCGCAGCGGGATGTGGTCGGTCAGGTGCACCACGCGCAGCGGACCGGTGATCAGGAACAGGTAGGTCTTGCCGACCTCGACGCCGACCACGGCGTCGAATTTGTCGGCCATCTTCAGGGCGTCGGTATTGATCGGCCCCATGATGCTGGCCTGCACCTTGCCGGCCAGCGCCAGGTCTTCCATCTCCTTCAGCCACGCCGCGCAGGCGCGCCCGCACTCGGCGTTGGCCTGCCCCGGGGTGATGAACTTCGGGTGCAGCTGGCCGGTGTCGTAGACGTCGATGACGGCCGGATCGAGGCCCACGTCCTGCACGTCGGTGACCCGGCGCACGGTGTGCTTGAGCCCAAGCATGTCCACCGTCTGCTGCACCGACTCGGTGGAGCCGACCACCAGCGGCCGGCACAGCGCGTGGATGCCGCCGAACGCCAGCGACTTGACCACCACTTCCGGGCCGATGCCGCAGGGGTCGCCGATCATGGTGGCGACGATGGGCTTGTCTTGCATGGGCTAGCGCTCCTTCCTCTGGTTTGGTGTGTTGCGACGCGAGGGAATGCCGGCGCCGTGCGGCGCCGGGGCGCGAATCAGTCGTTGCGGACCAGCGCGCACTTCAGGAACAACGCTTTCAGGTCGTAGTCGACCTTGTTGTCCACCAGCACCGCCACGCGGTTCAGGGTGCACACCAGGTTGAATTTCTGGCCGTGGATCATGTAGCCGTCGGCCGGCATCAGGCTGTGCGGATTGCCGGTCCGGTCGCGGTAGTAGTCGATCTCGAGCACGCCCTTGATGGACAAGCCCATGGCTTCGGCCGACAGCATGAGCTGGCGGGCCCGCTCCTCGTCGTCGAAGCCCAGGTACTCGACCAGCCGCGCCGGGTAGGCGATGGCGTTGATGAAGCGCGACTGCTGCCAGCGCAGCGCCGCCACCACGCCGTTCACTTCCATGAGGTCCTGAAGTTTCAGTGGTTCAGACATGACGTGCAGGTACTCCGCCGGTTGGGCCCGGGCCGTGCGCCCGGACGATGGGTTTTCGTAGCAGTAATGGTAGTGCAGCGAGGCGACGCTCGGCCAGCGTGACCCGGCGCCCGCATCACTACCGAACGATCGTTATGGTTTAATCGTCTTCCCCGCCACCACGCGGGGCATTTACCTCAAACCGCCTGAACGGAGCACCCATGCCGAGCTACGAGTGCATCAACCTGACCATCGACGGCGACGTCGCCACCATCCAGTTCAACCGCCCCGAGAAGAAGAACTGCATGAGCCCCACCCTGCACAACAACGTGCGAAACGCCCTGGTGGAGGTGGAAAAGGCGCGCGTGAAGGTGCTGGTGATCACCGGTGTCAAGGATGCGTTCTGCGCCGGCATGGACCTGGAGCAGTGCTTCTTCGAGCCGTTCGACGACCCGCAGCGCATGGCCGCCATCAATGACGACGTGTTCACCTGGTTCAAGCACCTGAAGAACTTCCCCGCCGTGACCATCGCCAAGGTCAACGGCTGGTGCTTCGGCGGCGGCATGGAGCTGGCCGGCATCTGCGACATCGCCATCGTGGCCGAGGAGTCGGTGTGGGGCTTGTCCGAGGTCAACTTCGGCATCTTTCCGGGCGGCGGCACCAGCTGGGCCTACGCGCACAACCTGCCGGCGCGCAAAAAGGCGCTGTACTACGCGCTCACCGGCGAGACCTTCACCGGCAAGCAGGCCGAGGAAATGGGCTACGCCAGCAAGTGCGTGCCGCTCGCGCAGCTCGACGCCGAGACCGACCGGGTGGTGAAGATGCTCAGCCGCCTTGGCCGCACGGTGCTGCGCAAGACCAAGGAGGTGTACGAGAAGGTCAAGTGGATGGACTTCGAGGACGCCGTCGACTACGAAATGGCCAAGCTGTGGGAGCTGTCGCGCGAGACCGGCGACGACTGGGTACGCACGGCGCTGGCGTCGTTCAAGCGCCGCGAGTTCAAGCCCGGCACGCAGTCCTACACACTCACCAAGGACGTCTGAGCCATGGACTTCGATCTCACGCAGGATCAGCGCATGCTGGTCGATCTGTGCGAGAAGATCGCCCAGCAGTTCGAGGACGGCTACTGGCAGAAGATCGACGAAGAATACGGCTTCCCGCGCGAGTTCTGGAGCACGCTGGTCGAGCAAGGGATTCTCGGCATCACCGTTCCGGAGGAATACGGCGGCAGCGGCCTTGGCATGGTCGAGATGTGCCTGGCCGCCGAGGCGCTGTCCAGCAACGGCGGCGACTGCGGCGGCATGTTCGTGGGCGGGCCGGTGTTCGGCGGGTGTCTGATCAACGGCGCCGGCACGCCCGAACAGAAGGCCAAGTACCTGCCGGGCATCGTCAAGGGCGAGCTGTGGGCCGGCGCGTTCACCGAGCCGAACTCCGGCTCCAACATCACCACCATCCGCACCGAGGCGCGCAAGGAAGGCGGGCACTATCTGGTCCGTGGCCAGAAGATGTTCATCTCCAACGTCAAGGTGGCCAGCCACATCGGCATCATGTGCCGCACCTCGCCGTACGACCCGGCGCGACGCACCGACGGTGTGTCGCTGCTGGTCGGCGACCTGCCGGGCCCTGGCCTCGAAGCGCGACCGCTCAAGAAGATGGGCAGCCACTTCATGGACACCAACGCGGTGTTCTTCGACGACTTCAAGGTGCCGCTCGAAAACCTGGTCGGCGAGGAAGGCAAGGGCTGGAAGGCGCTCTACGGCGTCCTTAACCCGGAGCGGCTGGCGATCGCCGCCAGC
Organism: Immundisolibacter sp.; assembly: GCF_028696615.1. GTDB lineage: Bacteria > Pseudomonadota > Gammaproteobacteria > Immundisolibacterales > Immundisolibacteraceae > Immundisolibacter. The sequence goes on from NZ_JAQVGQ010000077.1 coordinate 7,834, forward strand.
TGCATCGGCACCGGCAACTACCTCATCCGCAAGGCGGTGCAGTACGCCAGCGAGCGCTCCATCTGGGGCAAGCCGCTGGCCACCCACCAGGGCCTGCAGTTCCCGCTGGCCGAGGCGCGCATCCAGCTCGAATGCGCGCGCCTGAAGGTCTACGAGGCCGCCTGGCTGTACGACCAGGGCCGCGAGTGCGGCATCCAGGCCACATCCGCCAAGTACGCGGCGGCGCATGCCTCGCTGTACGCGGCCGACCGCGCCATCCAGACCTTGGGCGGCGCCGGCTACATCAGCGAGTCCGGCGTCGAGCGGCACTACCGCAACCTGCGCCTGAACCGCATCGCGCCGGTCACCGACGAGATGACGCTCAACTACATCGCCCAGCACGACCTGGGCATGCCGCGCTCGTATTGAGCCCGGCGTCCGCCGGATCGGCGGTTCACGGACGGACCGCCGACGTTATCGTCAGGACGACCCAATCGCTGCCTACCGAGGGGACGAGATGACACGCGACACCAACCTGCGCGAAATGCTGCACCGCGCGGCGAAGTGGTTTCCGAACCACGAGGCGGTGGTCGACGACCTGTACCGCTACACCTACGCCGAGCTCAAGGACCAGGTGCAGCGCATGGCCAAGCTGCTGCACACGCGCGGCGTGCGCAAGGGCGGTCGGGTGGCGCTGCTGATGTACCCGTCGGTGCAGCACGTGGTCGCTCTGTTCGGCGCCTTCGAGCTCGGCGCCATCCCCTGCGCGCTGCACCGGCGCGAGTCGCCGAAGATTCTGGCCGCCGTGCTTGAGCGCCTGTCGCCGCGCGTGCTGGTGTACGACGGCGCGCTCGACGAGCTGGCCGTCGAGCTGCGTCGTGCGGCGCCGCAGGTGAGTTTTGGGGTGCGCGCCGTATCGGAACTCACCCCGCCCGACCAGCGCGAGACTGGCGACGACCCGGTCATCCCGCGCGATCTGGCCAACTACCGGCTCGACTTCGAGCCGATGCCGATCTTCGGCCACGACACGGCCATGATCGCGCTGTCGTCCGGCACCACCGGCGTGCCCAAGGGCATCATGCACACCCACCGCACACAGATCGAAAGCGCGCGCGGCGGCGCCTTCGTGTTCGACGCCAACCCGTATGCCTGCATCGTCAACGTGTCCACCACCGCCTTCATCGGCTGGTACAACTGCACCATCCCGTTTCTGAACGCCGCCAGCAAGATCGTCTTCATGGCGCAGTGGGAACCCAAACGCTTCCTGCAGAAACTGCAGGATGAGCACGCCACGTTCGCCTTCCTGGTGCCCACCATGTGGCGCATGCTGTTTCGAGAGAATCTCGACAATTACGACCTGTCCAGCCTCAAGAAGGCCGGCTACGCCGGCGAGCCCATGGACACCCGCACCATGGGCCTGATCCGCGACAAAATCTGCTCGAACATCATCAATATCTACGGCACCACCGAAACCGGCTCCTGCGCCGGCGGCACCATGATGTTCAACGAGGACTACCGCGACCCGCGCAAGCAGGAAAGCGTCGGCAAGCCGTTTTTGAACGCCGACGTGCGCGTCATCCGCCCGGGCGGCGCGGTGACCGACGAGGTGCCGCCCGGCGAGGAAGGCGAGGTCATCATCCGCGGCCTGTCGGTCGCCTCGCAGGTGTGGGACCAGCCGGATCTGGCGCGCAAAATCTTCGAGGACGGCTGGTGGCGCTCGGGCGACATGGGCGTGCTCGACGAGGACAACTACCTTTATCTTCGTGGGCGCATCGACGACATGATCATCTCCGGCGGCATCAACGTGCTGCCGAGCCAGGTCGAGGAAGCCGTGCTCAGCCACCCGGCAGTCAGCGAGTGCGTCGTCATCGGCATCCCGGACGAGCAATGGGGTCAGCGCATCGCCGCCTTCGTGGTGCCCAAGGCGCCGGTCACCGTGGAAGAGCTCAAGGCGCACGTGGAGGCGACGGACCTTTCGCACTACAAGCGCCCGCGCGAATACCACCTGGTCAGCGAACTGCCGCGCGGCAACACCGGCAAGGTGAGCCGGCGCCTGCTGCGCACGCAGTTGGTCGGGAAGTGACGCCGTGAGCGCGAGTGAACGCCCGGACCTGACGCGCATCGACCTGACGCGACCGCCGACCATGGAGCAGTTCGGCGGGTACATCGCCGAGTCGGCGCCCAACTACGCGCGCCTCACGTTCCCGTTCGACCTGCGCTGGTGCAACCCGCGCGGCTCGGTGCAGGGCGGCGTGATGGCCGTATACGCGGACGAGGCCGTCGGCTACGCCATGATGGCGACCTTTCCCGACCTCAAGACCGTGTGGACCACCACCAGCCTCACGCTGAATTACCTGCGCCCAATCACCGCCGGCGACATCACCGCCATCGGCCGGGTAATCCGCGTCGGTGCCCGCACCGGCTACGTGGAAGGCGAAATCCTGGATGCCGACGGCAACCTGTGCGTAAAGGCGGTGTCCGGGTTATTGATACTCAAACGCCCCGATTCGGGCTGAGAGACGGCGGGTAACCCGCGCATGCCAGCGCCATACGACCGGCCATCAGCGCGTACACGCCCCGCATCCGCGACAGGACCTCGCGCACCTCCTCGCGCGTCAGCACCACCGGCAGGCGCTGGGGCCGCTTGGCGCGGGTAACGTTGTCCAGCCAGGGCAGCGTGACGCCGAGCACCTCCCGGTACAGGAACAGCAACGCAGACAGCGCCTGGTTCTGGGTCGCCGCGGCGACCTTCCCATCGACCGCAAAATGCGACAGAAACGCCTCCACCTCCCCAGCCCCCATCTCGCGCGGATGCCGCTTGCCGTGAAACAGGATGAACCGGCGCACCCACTGCACGTATTGCGTCTCCGTGCGGATGCTGTAATGCTTGACACGGATTCTGTCGCGCAGCTGATCGAGCAGCTTAGAACCCTGCGGCACGGGTGTGCTTGATGGCGGCATGTGTCCACCTATGAATTTAAATGGCTTTTAACGATCAACGAGTTATGAAGATTTTCTGGGTGATATACACCTGGGTCGAGGCTGAATATACACCTGTCAAGGTGTATATTTCACGTT